>JAESSQ010000170.1 GCA_016764035.1 Gammaproteobacteria bacterium | reverse complement strand
TTGGCTGTCCAGGTTTGTTCGCCTATAGTAAATTCGTTGATGCATGCGCTTAGGCCGAAAACCATGAATAAAGTGCATGTAATGTTTGCGCTGATGGTTTGTATTTTTGTTGCTGTTGTTGATAATGTCATGTGTGTTTCACTTTTTATTGATGTTTACTGGCCAACCAGTAAAACATACGGTGGCGTTATTGCGTTTCTCTCTACGGCTTGTCTTTACGACTTATCCCTACGGATAGATGAATGTAACAAAATCACCTAATGCCGTTTGCATTTCTGCCACCGTAAAATTCCGATCAATCTGGTCACCATATTGTTGGCATACCATTTTAATAATGTCGGTGCCCTTATCGGATGACAGGTATACCTCCGTATAAAAGCGCAGGATGGATGGCTGAGATATCCAGTTAGTACCGTCTTCTGTTCTTGTTAGTTTAAATGTTTCTGTTTGGATAGTGCGAGGGCCGAAGGTTTTAAAATCAAGTCGACAGTTGATGGCATAGTCATTCTTGTCGCCATCATTAATTAGCTCTCCTGCTTGAATAACAGCATGTGTATTTCCTCTGGAAATTATTAATGCTTTATTTAGTGATAACGTCGAGCTTTCGGGGATAGTGAAAAACAAAGAGTTTGGGTTGCTAGAGTGCATGGATGCACACGACAACAAAGAAAACATGCAAGCTACTATAACTATTTTAAAGGTGTTGTTCATAGCAAGTGGTTATTTCGTTGGTGTGTTGCAAGGGTGCGTACGCGCTAACATGTTAAAAATACTGATTTAAATTTATGGTGGTTTGTTTGATGTCTTTTGCAGAAAAAACGCTGCTGATAACCGCCGTCATGGTCGCGCCACGTTGTATGACCTGTTGAATATTTTTTTCGGTAATGCCGCCGATAGTGCAGATAGGCAGGTTTAGTTGTTGACGAGCTTTTGCGATGATACCGAGACCTGCGACAACTGCATCAGGTTTGGTGGATGATGAAAATATTGCGCCAAAAGCGATGTAATCTGCCTGGTTCTCTTCGGCATGTAATGCCAGTGAGATGTCGTTATAACAGGAGACACCGATGATGGCATCGTTGCCAAGTGTCTGACGTGCGCTGCTAAGGTCAGCATCATTTTTGCCCAGGTGCACGCCATCGGCATTCACAGCTTTGGCGAGTTCGATGTCGTCATTGATTATAGATGTCGCCTGGTATTTCTGGCAGAGCGCATGTAATGCACGTGCTTGCTTATGTCTTTTTTCCAGATTGCCTGACTTGTCGCGATACTGGATGATGCGTGCGCCACCACGTAAGGCTGACTCGATGGCATTTTCAAAGTTGTCTTCGCTAATCAGGTTTTCATCGGTGATGACATAGAGGCCGTGTAATTTGTCTTTATGTACACTGCGTGGAGTCACTATTTATCCCAGAAAAATCGGTTAGGGTGGTGTTGCCCCATGCCGATGCGATGCGCGTTGACCAATGTTTTATGGGTGTACTCAAGGCCTTTTCTCACCGCACCTAGTACATCTTGCCCTAGTGCGATTTGTGCGGCAATGCTGGATGCAAGCGTGCAGCCAGAGCCGTGATATTTATGAGGCAAACGTTCATTGCGAAATTTTTCCAGTTCGCGGTTATTGCTGAACAGTGTGTGCACGACATCAGGGGTTTTATTATGCGTGCCGGTCAGTAATATATATTCCACATCCGATTCCAAAAGACCTATAGCGGCGGCGGCAGGCGTATCGGAACCGGGCGCAAGTACATGGACTTCGTGAATATTAGGCGTAAGAATTTTAGTGATGGGTAATAGTAATGTGCGTACTGCATCGACTAATTCTTCGGTGCTCAACGAGCCGTCAGTCTCGGTGCTAAATACAGGGTCATAGATTACTGGAATTTGAGGGTAATCCATAATAATTGAATGAATAGCCATGGCGATTTCTGCACTACCAACCATACCTATTTTTATTGCGGCTATCGGCATGTCTTCTAAAATTGCGCGAGCCTGCTCGATAATAAGGTCTTCCGGCATCGGTGAAAAAGAGATGACGTCAACAGTATCTTGCACCGTGGCTGCGGTTATTATTGATGCGGCTACACAACCGTGACTGCATAAGGTTTCTATGTCTGCCTGAATGCCAGCGCCACCAGTAGGGTCTGCACCTGAAAAGCACATTACAACAGGGGGAGTATTTATTGTCATCGCGTATTCATGTCGGCTTGAACCAGACCGATCAGTTAAATTAGTCGTGCTAACTATTCTAACGCAATAGAGAGTGTGTACAATAGCCGCTATCGCTAATAGGAGATAAAGATGTCATATAAAATTTTAACATGCGTTGTCTGCGGTTATGTGTACTCTGAAGAAAAAGGTGATGAAGAACATGGTCTTGCACCGGGCACGCGTTGGCAAGATGTGCCAGATGACTGGTTATGTCCGGACTGTGGTGCAGGAAAGTCAGACTTTATGATGGTAGCTATATAGATCTTACCCGCTGATATTATGTCGTATGTTTGAATCTAGTGAGCAGTGCCGTGTGATGATTGTTGCCGTTTGCATGGTGTGAAAAAGATTTATATATTGGTTCTATTCGCTTTCATACATCAGAGAGACCCAACATTAGAAGGAACTCGTTTTGGTAAGAAAGTCAAATGTGTACAAGTATAATTTTGCAGCACTCCTGTGTGTGGTTTTGTTTTCATACCATAGTATGGTCCAGTCTAGCGAAGATGAAGGCCTGCTGAATTCGACATTACACGGCTTAGAATTTATTGCACCGAAAGGTAGGTGGGCGATACGTGTCGAGTTACGACAAAACGCATACGATGAATTTTATGATAATAGCGGTAATAAGCATGCGCTCGGGAATGAGTTGAATGCTGTTGATTTGAACCAAAACGTCTTGCCTGACCTTGCCGTTTTTGGTGCAACGGCAAGCCTTGGTGTTACGGATTTTAGTGCAAACGTCGAAACAAAACGGGTTGAATTTACTATTGGGTATGGTATTACGGATGATTTAACTGTCGGCTTTATTGTGCCTTATGGAGAAGTAAAAACGCGAGCTGCTTTTTCTGTATCAGGCGGTAATATCGGTTTTAATCCCGGTTTTAATCCTGCCTTGCCACCGGGGCCAACAAATCCGCCATTATTACCCGTGGGAGCGGGTCCCACTGAGCCTGTTGGTACCGAAGGTGTTCAGGCTATTTTAAGTGACCCAGCGTTTGGCTTCGCATACAAACCTCTTGGTAATACAAGTTGGAAAGGCATCGGTGATCCGACAATAGGTTTATTGTGGCGTTTTTATAAATCAGCAGATGATTCATTAATACTGGGAACGGGTATTCGGATAGGCCTTGCCGAAGATGTGGATGCTGACGATTTGCTGCAAGTGCCCATCGATGACGGCACCACTGATTATCGTGCTCGACTTGAATACTACCGAAATCTAGGTTCAGGTTTTGATCTTAAGTTGGCAACAGAATATACCTACCAGTTCGAAGACAGTGTGACGCGACGTGTTCCTTCGAATGGTGCGTTGTTAGCACCACTATCGAGCAAAGAAACACTGGATAGAAAGCTTGGTGATTATTGGGAGTATGATATAGGTGTAGGTAAAGTGATGGCTGATTGGCGAATTGCAGCAACATGGCATCGTTACGTGAAGTCAGCGGATAGATATCAATCTTCCCTAGGTACTGATACCTCAGCATTGCAGTCGAATACCGCACTGTACGCCAATCAGTGGCGAGCAACAATCTCATGGAGTGGTATTCGATCTTGGAAAAATGGTGATTTTCCGGTGCCTCTGATTGTGCAATTAGAATTGCAGGAAACCTATAAGGCAAAAAACTTCCCGGATGTACGTGATATTTATCTACAAGTAACCAGTTTTTTTTAAATGGTTGTATCGCGTAATCGAAGCTTGCTGTGGTTTTTGATATTAACAGCCGTGGTCTGTTCGACTAACGCATATGCTTATGAGCGTTCTACAACAACTTTTACTACAGCTGAAAAAATTATTTCAGACGCATCTTCTCCCCCCGTCAAATTTTTAGATAATAAAGTTACGCTTCCAGATAATTGGCAGCATGAACAGAGTGGGTTTTATAGTACGGTTTGGTATCAGATTACTTTTACACATACTGGAAAATTGAATTTCCAGTGGGCGGTATATCTTCCTGATGTAAACATGAATGCCGAAGTTTGGCTTAATGGTATCCGGTTGGGTTCGGGCGGAAGTTTGCTAAAACCGGTATCCAGGTATTGGCATTCACCAATGATGTTTACTTTTTCGCCTTCAGATTTATTACATGAAAATAAATTGACGATAAAAGTTGCTGCCTATGCTAATGAGTTTGGACACCTCGGTTTAGTGACGGTAGGGCCTGTAGATATTGTTGCCGAAATATATAAAAAGTATTTTTTTTAGCAAAGTAACAATACATATATTTAGTGGCGCACTTGCTGCCATTTATGCGTTTTTTCTGGCGGTAGTGTGGTGGAAAAGAAGAGACCCTGTTTTTT
>JAESSQ010000169.1 GCA_016764035.1 Gammaproteobacteria bacterium | reverse complement strand
GGATGTGACATTGCTTTTAACGATCGTGAGGCACGACTAATATCTTCTTCACGACTCATTAAATCGGGGTCATTTGGATTTACAGCCATGTTATTTCCTCACTGCGATACGCCTGTATAAGCTTAAGATACATACGATGCTTTATGCTTTAATAATAATATAATTAACTAAGCATACATTAATACACTTTATTTTGAATTGAAACAGTTAAACCTTGAAAATTAAGTAATTATTTTCACTCAATGCACTAACTTCTTGCCAAATACTAAGAATAATAATGCTATCAACATACGCTCATCACCGCATTTTTTATCTGGCATGTTTATTTTTCTCCTTACTTTTGTCACATAACGTTCTTTTCGCAGCAGAAGATAATGACATGGTGCATTACCAGGCCAAGCTCGAAAAACTACAAAACAGTATCGCCAAAATACAACAGCACCTCAAAGGCAGCAAAACTCAACGCAGCGATGTACTTACAGAGCTAAAAAATCTTGAGCAAGAAATTAGCAATAACACAGCAAAACTCAACATTTTAGCGAAAGATGTCCACAAAGTTCGACAACAAAGAACAAAACTGAAAGCCGAATTAAAACACCTTGATAGCCAAATTCGTAATCAACAAGCAGTCTTATCCGAACAGGTACGTTCAGCGTACAGCATGGGGCATCAGCAAAACCTGAAAATGCTTTTGAATCAACAAAACCCTGCTAAGGCAGGTAGAACACTCGAGTATTTCGACTACCTGAATCGTGCTAGAGCCGATCAAATAAACGTCTTTCATGAAACCATTAACAAAAAACAACAGGTAGAAACGGCGCTCGAACAAACATTCGCCAAACAAAACACACTATTACAAAAACAAAAAGTAAAGAAAAGAAAACAACAAAAACAACGGTTACAACGTAAAAACTTACTTACCGAACTTAGCAAAAAAATTAAAACTCAGGAAAACACCTTATACAGCCTGGAAAACAGTCGTAGCCGCATTGAAAACCTACTGAAATCTCTCGGTGAGTTACTCGCCGACATCCCTACTAGTCCATCAGAAACGCAACCCTTCGCCACCCAAAAAGGTAAGTTTCCCTGGCCGGCAAAGGGAACGTTTCTGGGCAAGTTTGGGCAATCTAAAAACAATGGCGATCTACGATGGAACGGGGTACTAATTAAGGCTAACTTCGGCACCCCTGTGCGTGTCATCAGTCATGGACGAGTGGCCTTTTCTGATTGGTTGCAGGGTTTTGGCTTTATCACTATCGTCGATCACGGTAACGGTTATATGAGCCTCTATGGCCATAGTGAAACATTGTTCAAACAAACAGGCGACTGGGTCCGTGCTGGCGACGTTATCGCCACCGCTGGTGACAGCGGCGGCCAGCCACAAAGTGGGGTTTATTTTGAAATTCGCGCTCGCGGCAAACCCGTTAACCCTGCTGTATGGTGTTCTACCAGCGTAAATCATACGTAAACACCACTTCTTTATAAAAGATATCGTGGAACAAGCTGGCATAAAAGCGCTCTAAGAACTATCATTAAATATTGTTTTGTTCTTGGTTAGCCCATGATGCAAACTTTAGATTCAAATTTTACTAATTCGAAAGTGGTTTTCTACCGGAGTTATATATGAGTAATCAATACAAGACCTTTCTGGTTCTGGTCTTTGGAATATTTGTTGGTGTATCAGTGTCGCTCACCAGCAGTGTCATGGCGGATAAAAAAGCAGAAGAATCTGTCGGCCTACCGCTTAACGAATTACGCAACTTTTCTGATATATTTGCTCGAATAAAAACCGACTACGTCGAAAAAGTCGATGATAAAACGTTGCTGGAACACGCGATACGCGGCATGTTGTCCGGTCTTGACCCGCACTCAACCTATTTAAGTCCAGAAGAATACAAAGAACTTAAAATCGGCACCACAGGGAAATTTGGCGGACTTGGTATTCAGGTAGGCATGGAAGATGGCTTTGTTAAAGTTATCTCACCTATCGATGATACACCCGCTTACCGCGCCGGTCTCGAATCGGGCGACCTGATTATTCGCCTCGATGGCAAATCAGTCAAAGGCATGACATTAAACGACGCTGTCAAGATTATGCGCGGCGCTCCAGGTACCGACATACAGTTAACCGTTATTCGTGAAGGTGCAAATAAACCTCTGCCGTTTACTGTGACTCGCGATATCATCGCAGTAAACAGTGTCAAAAGCCGTATTCTCGAACCCGACTTTGGTTATGTTCGCATCAGTAATTTCCAATCAAAAACAGCACGTGACCTGCTTAGTGAAGTAAGCAAGCTCAAGAAAGAAAACAAAAACGAATTAAAAGGACTGGTACTCGATTTACGTAACAACCCAGGTGGCGTACTTAGTGCTGCGGCCGATGTGTCTGATGCGTTTATCAATGATGGCAAACTGGTCTTTACCAAAGGTCGAATAAATAATTCTGAGTTCGAATTTAACGCTAAACCTGGCGACATTATGAATGGCCTACCGATGGTCGTATTAATTAATGCTGGTTCAGCTTCGGCATCTGAAATTGTTGCCGGCGCCCTACAGGATCACCGACGCGCCATAATTATGGGCACGAAATCATTCGGCAAAGGCTCAGTGCAGACCATTCAGGAACTACGTAGTGGTGGTGCGGTTAAAATTACTACCGCACGCTATTTCACGCCTAGTGGTCGATCTATTCAAGGCGAAGGCATTACACCAGACATTACTCTGGAACGTTATGACATCACAGACAGTAAAGATGATGCTTCATTACGGATTAAAGAATCTGACCTAAAAGGCAGTATTAGTAATCCAACTAAATCTCAGGAAGCTATCAAAAAAGCCGAAGCTGAAGGCAAAAAAGAAGAAAAGGAAAAAACACCTAAATTAAAAGCTTCTGACGACTTTCAGTTGTATGAAGCTTTATTACTATTAAAGGGTTTAAGTATATTAAACAAGTCATAAGCGATCACCTTACATAGTCATCATATCCATTTAACAGGGACGTTAAATAATAAACATTACCGGTTTTTTATGTACAGAACAGTTTCACAGACAAAACGATTAACCTTAATATTCGTTTTCACGATTCTGGCATTCACACACACCTCGGCCGACGCAGAAAAATATGGCAGTATTATTATCGATGACCTCGGTAATAACTATAAAAGGGGGCAAGAGATCATCAAATTGCCCGCCGCATTAACCATCGCCATTTTACCGAAAACTAACTACGCAAAAAAATTAGCTATTCTGGCTAAAAAAAACAACAAAGAAGTTATGTTACATCTGCCCATGCAATCTGTGGAACACCACAGATATACCCATGGCACGCTTGATTTACACATGACTAAAAATGAATTTGAGAAACAACTGCAGTTGAATTTAAATTCGATACCGCACGTCCGTGGCGTTAATAATCACATGGGCAGCCTACTCACACAGCACCCAGGTCATATGACATGGCTGATGGACGCGCTTTCTAAACGAGGCAGTTTATATTTTATTGACAGCCGAACGACAAATAAATCGATTGCCGATAAAATAGCCAATGAATACAACATACCCAGTTTATCTCGAGATTTTTTTCTTGACCCGGATAATAATAGCGACACGCTACGCATTCAATTTGATCGTTTTATCAAAAAAATAAACACACGCGGTTATGCTATTGCTATTGCACACCCCCATCCTAAAACCATACAATTCTTACAGCGCCATCTAAAAGAATTAAAACAACACGGTATTACTTTATTGCCTGTTTCAAAGTTAATTAGTACGGCTAAACGGGCAGAGAAAAAACGGGAGAAAAATTATGTCGCATGTTCTGGTTCCGCTTGCACAAGGTTGTGAAGAATTAGAAGCCATAACAATCACCGACTTACTGGTTCGTGCAGGAATAAAGGTAACCACCTGTGGTCTCGATGAACACCCGGTAAAAGCCTCACGTGGCATCACTATACTTCCTGATACAAGTATCGATAAAGTACTGGACAACACGTACGACCTAATCGTTTTACCTGGCGGACTC
>JAESSQ010000168.1 GCA_016764035.1 Gammaproteobacteria bacterium | reverse complement strand
ATGTTGCAGGTGCGCATTGAAGATGCTGTTGCAGCAGATGAAGTCTTTACTATGTTGATGGGTGACCAGGTCGAACCACGTCGTGAATTTATTGAAGCGAATGCGTTAACAGCAACTAGTATTGACACCTAATCTATAAAATATTTTACATTAAGGTGATAAGCATCAATGTAAATGTAATAAAACAAGTTTTGCCGTGTGTACGTTTATTAACCATAAAGATTAACCAAAAACAGAGATTGCTTAGATTGCATGAAATATAACGATCTGCGTGATTTTATTGCGCAACTGGAAAAAAAAGGGCTGTTAAAGCGTATAAGTGTTGAGGTTGATCCGTATCTGGAAATAACAGAAATTTGTGATCGTACGCTGAAACAACAGGGACCAGCGTTACTTTTTGAAAATGTAAAAAATTCCTCAGTTCCAGTGCTAGCTAATCTATTTGGTACCACGCAACGTGTTGCCATGGGTATGGGCGAAGACTCCATAGATTCGTTACGAGAAGTTGGAAAGTTACTGGCTTTTTTAAAAGAGCCTGATCCGCCTAAAGGATTAAAAGATGCCTGGGACAAAATGCCTGTTTTTAAACAAGTATTAAATATGGCGCCAAAACTAATAAAGAAAGCACCGTGTCAGGAAGTAGTCTTTGAAAAAGAAGAAGTCGATTTAAACACTATCCCTATTCAAACTTGTTGGCCTGGTGATGTTGCTCCGTTAATAACATGGGGCCTGGTTGTAACATGCGGCCCTGAAAAAGAACGGCAAAATCTGGGTATATATCGTCAACAGGTAATAGCTAAGAATAAAGTTATTATGCGTTGGTTAGCACAACGTGGGGGGGCTTTAGATTTTCGTGAGTGGCAGCAGCAACATCCCGGTGAACCGTTTCCCATTGCTGTTGCATTAGGTGCAGACCCAGCAACTATTTTAGCTGCCGTCACACCAGTGCCTGATGCTTTGTCAGAATATGGTTTTGCGGGTTTGTTACGTGGCAGTAAAACAAAAGTTGTAAAATGTGGCCTCAAAGGACTTGAAAAACTACAAGTACCAGCATCTGCAGAATATATTTTAGAAGGTTTTATTTATCCCGATGAGGTCGCTGAAGAAGGACCCTATGGTGATCATACCGGTTATTATAATGAAACCGAAACGTTTCCTGTGTTTACTATCGAGCGAATAAGTCACCGTAAAAACCCTATTTATCATAGTACTTACACGGGACGGCCACCTGATGAGCCGGCTGTTTTAGGCGTAGCGTTAAACGAAGTATTTATTCCTATCTTACAAAAACAGTTTCCCGAAATTGTCGATTTTTATTTACCACCGGAAGGCTGTTCATATCGTGTGGCCATTGTAAGTATGAAAAAACAATATCCAGGTCATGCAAAACGGGTGATGATGGGAGTGTGGTCTTTTCTTCGTCAGTTTATGTATACTAAATTTGTTATTGTTGTCGATGAAGATGTAAATACACGTGACAGGCAAGATGTTATCTGGGCTATGAGTACCCGCGTTGATCCGGCTCGAGATTTCACAATGATAGAAAATACACCGATTGATTATCTTGACTTTGCTTCACCAGTGTCGGGCTTAGGTTCAAAAGTTGGTATCGATGCAACCAATAAGTTACCTGGTGAAACAGATAGAGAATGGGGAATACCTATAAAGATGGATGATAATACCAAAAAACGTGTAGATGAAATATGGGGTGAACTTGGTATTTAATTTTTTCTATATAAAGCAGAGTTTAAACTTATAAAGATGTCATTAGAGTTATTGTTAAAAGAACGTAGTCATTCAAAATGTGAGTTATGCAGCGCTACGGATGAGTTGCTAGTGTTTAGCATTCAACCTGTTGTAGAAGAAGCATTAGAGAGTAGTGTTTTAATTTGTGGACCTTGTAAACAGCACATTGAAAATATAGAAAGTACAGATAGAAATTATTGGCGATGTCTCAATGATAGTATGTGGAGTCAAATTCCGGCTATACAGGTAATGGTTTGGCGCATATTAAATCAAATAAAAGATGAGGGTTGGCCACAAGATTTATTAGAAATGTTATACCTTGATGAAGAAACATTACAGTGGGCACAATCAGTAGATGAAGAACAAAAGAATGTAGAAGTTAGACATTTGGATAGTAATGGTAAAATTCTTGAAGCGGGTGATACCGTTATTTTAGTTAAGGACTTGAATGTTAAAGGTGCAAGTTTTACGGCTAAGCGTGGTACATCTGTGCGTGGTATTTCATTAGTCGATGATAATTCAGAACATATCGAAGGTAAAATAGAAGGTCAACGAATAGTTATTATGACTAAGTTTGTAAAGAAGACAGCGTAAGAAGTTTTCAAATTAATTAAATAGTTTATATATATTAAAAAGGACAAGTATTCAGTTGAATACAATAAATATGATGTCCAAATAACAAGAGTTATTGAAATGAGTTTTAAAATACGAGTGCCGGAAAGTGGGCATGAATTTATTGCAGAAAAAAATGAAACCATACTTGAAGCTGCGCTTAGGCAAGGCGTCGGTTTGCCGTATGGTTGTCGAAATGGGGCCTGTGGTAAATGTTCAGGTGAAGTGTTAAGTGGTGAAACCCAATACGATACATCTGCTTTACGTGCCACAGCTAAAACAGAATATGAAGCAGGTAAAACGATATTTTGCCAAGCGTGCGCTGTTAGTGATCTTGACATAAAAGTTAGAGAAATAGTTAAAAGCACGGATATTGAAATAAAAACGTTACCTTGTCGTGTAGAAAAAATGGAATTATTAACACATGATGTTATGAAGTTACAATTGAAGCTACCAGAGACAGAACGTTTGCAATTTTTGGCGGGTCAATATCTTGAGTTTTTATTAAAAGACAATAAACGCCGAGCATTTTCAATTGCTAATTCACCACATAATGATGATTTTATCGAGTTACATATACGACATGTTCCAGATGGTCAATTTGGTGATTTTGTTTTTGATGGGCTAAAAGAAAAAACCTTAATGCGTATAGAAGGCCCTCTTGGTAGTTATTTTTTACGCGAGGATAGCAATCGCCCCATCATCTTAATGGGCGGCGGTACGGGGTTTGCACCATTAAAAAGTATGTTAGAGCATGCTTTTTTTACGAAGATGAACCGTGCTATTCATCTGTTTTGTGGTGCACGTTCGAAGCGTGATTTATATATGGATGAAATGGTTCAACCATGGCTGACACAGTATGAGGGTTTGAAATACACAGCGGTTTTATCAGAGCCTGAGGGACAAGATGACTGGCAGGGTGAGACAGGGTTTGTCCATGAAAGTGTCGTTAGGCATTATCCAGATTTATCAAATTTTGATGTATATATAAGTGGCCCGCCACCGATGGTCAAAGCGGGTATGGATACATTTTATGAGTGCGGCTTACCAGAATCACAAATATTTTCTGACTCATTTGAATATTCAGATGATGCCTTGAAAGCCATGGGCATACAAAAACCAAAAGCATAATAATTATTTTCCTCCAGGTAAATTGTCTTTAAACTTCACAATTAAACAACTATTACAAAATCTTCCACAAAAAGGCAGGGTTGAATGGATAAGCATACGGCCCGCACGAAGAAAAGTTGTACAGGTTGTTGAATCCGTTAATGTATTAAAAGATGGCTTGCAAGGTGACCATTATGCAGGTCGTAATGGTAATCGCAGCGTTACCTTGATACAGGCTGAGCACCTTCTAGCGATTTCATCTTTACTGCATAAGGCTGAAGTTCAACCAGCCGAACTACGTCGTAACATCGTCGTTAGTGGAATAAATTTATTAGCCTTGAAAGATCGTGAGTTTAAAATTGGCACATCAATATTAAGAATGACAGGCTTATGTCATCCATGTTCACGAATGGAAGAAGTATTAGGTGAAGGAGGATATAACGCTGTGCGTGGACATGGTGGTATTAATGCAAAGGTTGTGTCCACGGGTATTATTAAATTGTTCGATTCTGTCAAAGTTATGTAATCAATACGCTGCAGAAATAATTACACGTTAAATAGTTAGTTTTTAACAATTTTTAAAGCGGTGATTTTAGGTATAAATTCAGCTGAATTTTTATTAATGATATTGTTATCAGCAAATAATATTAGTCCTTTTCGGTATTGCTCCTGAGCGAGCGTCGGTTCGTTGATATGATCTTCTAGCAATTGTGCAAGTTTTAAGTAATTTTCAGGCATGGGGTGAATGGCAATGCTAGCCTCTAGAAAATTTCTTGCTTTTCCCCATAAGGATAAAGCAAGGCATCGTTTTCCGAGAGCGAGTAAAAGATGTGCATTGTGTTGATGATCTTTCAGCCAGCTTTCGACCATTTCAAGTTGTTTATTGTTTATCATTACATCCAGCTCTGAATATAAAATGACCGTGCTTTCCTGCCAGTTATTATCCAGATATTTACGAAGCGTTTCTTCGGCATCTTCGACTGCGTTTAAGCGTTTTAATTGACGGGCATAGTGCTCAATAATTTGTGGCTGGTCTTTTAAATATTGAGGTACATTTTTCCAGTATTCAGTTAAAGACGTGTTATCTGGTTGCAGAGGTTTTGTAGCATCAGCCAGGTTTGATAATTGACCTTTGCATACGAGTATTTCAAATAATAGAAAGTCTTCTGTTGATAGCTTTCCGTAAGTTTTTAGATTGGCTAATAGATTCTGTAGCTTGTCCCAGTCTTGAAGATGTTTATAAGTATTAGCTAATAAAGATATAACAAAAGGATTATTGGCAGTTTGATTATTAAGTTGATGGAGTGTTGCTAATGCTTGTTCATGTTGATTATGCGCTATTTGGAGTTCTGCCTTAGTAAGGTCAATAGTAATGGCTGCGTCGGGGGCGTTTTCGTGTGCTTTCTGTAAATAGTTATCGCGTCGATCATGTGCGTTTAGTTGTTGTGCGGCACGTGCAGCTAAAAGATAAATGAGTAATTTATTTTCATTACTTTTAACATGTTGCAGTAATGTTTTTTCTGCTTGTTCGAAACGGCCTTCTGTATACTCGATTAACCCGAGAGATAAGGATAAACGTGCTTTTGCGATATTATTGTTTTCGCGCTTGTTTGATAAATAGATAAATAAATTTTTAATGGCTTCGTAGGCTTTCTGTGAAGCTAAGATAACAAATAAACAGGTAACAGCCGCCGCACTAAAAACAATTAAATTTGTTTTAAAGGTAAAGCTAGCAAAGGTAAAAATGATATGTCCAATATCATTTTGTTTATACATACTAAAGCCGGCAACAGTTATAACAGAAATAAATATGATGTATAAAAGTCGGCTCATAAAAATCACCAGTGTAGACCTTAATTGTAGAAAAGTTGACTAGTAGGATATCTTATTTGTAATGTTAATAATAGACAGGGTATGTTCTAGCAAAATTAACAGAGTTAAGATGAATCTGACAAACATACCGTTAATGCTTTTATGATGGCTTCATCGGTTGCGTTTTTAGCGGTTATTATTGTATTAAATCCCTGCTGTAAAGCGTAATCATGGGTTCGCCGTGCAGGTACGATTATGGGAATATGAGGCAGAAACTTAGCACCTTTCATTAACGTTATTAAATTTTTCAAGCCGTTATCGCTGCTAATCGTGATTGCGTTTAGCGTTTTTAAAGTAGCTGTATTTAGTGGAGGACTAGAGGGAAGTAACCTTTGATATGTTTCTACATAATTTATATATGCGCCACGTTTTATCAGCGTTTCACCTAATAATTCTCGACCACCGACACCTCGAAAAATAAGAATGTGTTTGCCTTTAATGGCGTCTTTTTGAAAATCGTCGCTTTGTAAAATTGATTCGGTATTATGATCAGGCGCTTCTATGTCGACTTTAATATTTCTATCAATTAACGCTTGCGTTGTTTTAGAACCAATAGAGGCAATTATTAAATGCTTCGGAAGTACCGGAAAGTAAGGTTGACTTTGCTCAACGGCTGTAGGGCTAATAAAGATAGCCATTGAGAAATTATGCAGTTGTTTTTGCAGCAGTAAAAGCGGTTTAATTTGTTCTGGCGTTGGCGTCGTAATGGTGAAAACAGGGTAATGAATAATGCCACCACCAAGGCCTTCAATGAGCTGGCGTAATTTTACTTCTCGACGAATAGGTCTGGTGACGAGGATGGTTTTATTTAATAGTGGATTTATTGCCTGGTTTTTATTAGAACGCATTTATATGATGGCTTTAATGAAACAACCGTAACGATTAATGTGTAGGTGATTCTAACAGCGCAAGACCACTGTGCGCACAAATCTTTTTTTCGTAAAAACTAGGATTTTAATTTTTTTCGTATATAAGGTAAGTGACGACGGCTTATTTCTAATAAGTCATCAATTTCATTAAAGCTTATGCAGGGGTGACCATCATCATTTTTTGTTAATCCGTTTAGCAGATGTTTAGCGACCAATGCATTACGATGAATACGAATGAAGTTCGTGGTAAATTCTTCTTCTAGTGTTTTTAACGATTCTTCCATCAGGTATTCTTGTTCGGCAGTACGTAAGGTAACGTATTTTTGATCAGCTTTAAAATAAAATATGTCAGTTACCGATATAAGTTCGAGAGTGCCTCTATTTTTAATACATATTTTTTTGCGAGTATTGCCATTTTTGTCATCTTGTAGTTGACTAAGCTGTGCTTTGTTCATACGTTTTGCAGCATCTAAAGCGGCTTCCAGTCGGCTTAGTTTTATCGGTTTTAACAAATAATCGATGGCGTGCGCCTCAAAAGCATGTAGAGCGTGGTCACTGTAGGCAGTGGTAAAAATAATAGCTGGTGGTTTATCCATACGACTTATATAGCTGGCGGCTTCGATGCCATCCATGCCAGGCATACGTATATCCAT
>JAESSQ010000167.1 GCA_016764035.1 Gammaproteobacteria bacterium | reverse complement strand
TTTATTACGTACCAGTGCCATGCGCTGGCACTCTTGGTTAACTCTGCATTGTGTTTTCGACTGAACGATCAGCCAACGACTAATTGCGCTGATTCCAGTCGAAACTCTGGCGTAAAGCTCGGTCTTGTCTTTTTATTCATTGTTCCACCTAATTGCTCAAAGTGTATTTTAACACCTCCTATTAGATGGCCAATTTCACTGTACCACTACAAGAACCATATTGCTGGTAAATACTATAATTAATGTAATGATTACTGCTTTCATGATTTCTCTCCATATTCTGATAAACAAAACTTACTAGATGCTGGATGCTTTTAACACCTAACGAGGCTGTAGAAAAACCGACTAAAAACGTAAGCTTTCTACATCTCTTATTTTATTCGTTACTTCCACTTTAATTTTTTTATCGGTTTATCTTATTATGTGTTTTTGTTATTTTAAGCAATATAGGAAAACTTTATAGATCTCTTAATGTTGGGCGCTAATTTCACAGCCCGTATACCACTAAGCAGCCATTGTACCGTAATTCATTAGCTTCTCAATGTTATGTACCATACAGAACAACTTCCATTGTCCCTGTACTTTTTGTCTGCCTCGCAAACTAAATCGGTTAAGTCTTTTGTTGGTACCAATATTGCCAAACACTGGTTCCACCACGGACATTCGATGACTGTAGATGAGTTTACCTTTATCGCTATCGACTCGCTGTTTCATCCAGTCGGTAAAGTTTGGCGGTCGTTTATTTTCAAGTATAAACGAGACTTGTCTTCCGTGGCCTGTTCGCGTATTGGCAGCGTTTGGATTGCTCATGCATTTATAATTAAGCACACAGTCTCGACACTTACTGAGTCGTCCTTCAAAAAATAGTTTATAGTTTCCTCTTTTATCTATGCCTTCATTTTTCAACCACATGCTTTCACCTGCGGGGCAGGTGCATGTTTTATTGACAGGGTCCAGACTAAATTCAGTAGCGGGTATCACACGCGTCGTCTTTACTTTTTTATAGTCTGATCGCTTTCCGTATTTGGTTTTCTGATTTTTGAATTTAGGATCACGACTGCGAAATCGATTGTCGGGGACATAAGCATTAATACTATTTTCGTGCAGGTACTGGTTGTTGGCTTCATTGGCAAAGCCAGTATCAGCGGTGACGATAATTCCGTCTTCATAGATGTTCTCACTGATACCTAATCGACTGTATCGCGCTTTAATGGTCTCGAGTACAGGCTGTAATGTATGGTGCTCCTGGCCTTCTCCGAAGGCCTGAGCGTCAATGATAATCTGATGTTTTTTATCAACAGAGGCAACACCGTTATAACCTTGTATCGTGCCTTTACTGGTCGTTATGTCCATGGATGGACGGTATGCAAGCAACGCAGGAGCGGTTGCTTGTCATCTTGGCGCTTTCATTATCAGTAATGTTGCTTTTAACTTCCTTTTGTATTTTTCCCTTGCCCATCCTTGGGCTGCTCGTCTTTAGGAATTTATCGATTTTATCAAAGGCAGCAGTGAGTGTTTCGGTTGCTTGCTTAGCTCGCTTTATTCTTGCTTCTTCGCGAGGCTCGTCTTTGTCGAGTTTTTTATGCTCGTTAATATGGTGGCGAATCAGTTTTTTAATTTTGTCGCGTTTTTGCTCTAGTTCTTTGAACGTGCCTGATACTTCTTTTGCTGCATTGGATGACATTTTACAGCCATCGATCGCAAACAGTTCGTGACCGAGTAAACCCTGCTCATCGCAGGTGAAAAGAATCTGTTCGAACAGCGCTTCTATTGCCTGTGTGTGACTGCTTACAAAACTAGCAATGGTGGTGTAGTGTGGCACGGTATCGCAGGACAGGGCTTTAAAGATAATATTGGTCTGGCAGCACCATTCAATTTCACGGCTGGATGTGATGCCTTTGGAGTATGCAAATAAAATGATTTTTAAAAGAATAGCCGGATCGTAAGCTGGACGACCGTTATCATTATTTTTATAAGCTGAAAAATAAACAGATAAATCTAATTTGTGAGTGACCAGATAATGAATAGCGTGTTCGAAGGTATCAGGTTGTAACTGATCGAGATAATTAATGACAACCATAGAGTTTTGGTTGTAATCATAAGGAAGAAACTTAGGCATTTTTAACTCCTCTTGTGGTGAGTCATTTTAACAAATAATGCTGTATATTAGGGTTTTTCTACAGCCTCAACGCTTAGCATCAGCGGCAGTTAAAAGCAGAGTGTAGCGAAGCGAAACGCCGCTTTTAACTGTCCGCTGGATGCTTTTGTTAGGGCTTTTTTGGCTCATGATTAAAATTCGGTAAATACCGACCAGATTTATTAACATATTCTTTAAATGCCTCTCCGTGCAAACGGAGTAGGTACGGTTCTTCAACATATCGAACATGGATTTCAATGCTGAAGTACGCAATAGCTAGACTTATAAGCATATATGGATTTGGAAAAAGCACTAACAAACCAAAGCCAAATATAAATACACCACTGTAAATTGGGTTTCGTATTAGAGAGTAAATACCATTTGTTACCAACTCTGTTTTCTCTGATTCATCAACGCCTATTCTCCATGCTTTTCCCATTTGATATTGAGACGTTACCGTTAATGTAATTCCAGTTAAGCTGATAACGATACCAGCTATTGTTGTTAGCTGATTATGTTCTATGAATGGTTTAAGCATCCCTGTGATATCAAGCACGGTAAGTATAAAAATAGATATGAACGACACTATTAAAAGGCTGCTTGATATTATGGCAATTTTTGTTGAGGTTTTTTTCACTGGACGAATGCCATGATCGCCAGAAATTCGGTATTGCATGGCAATGCGACCTACTACGGCTACTAACAAAAAAAGTAAAAGTACCATCAATGCCATGTGTTTGTAGCCCTAACGTCTCGCATCAGCGGGCGCAAAAAGGGGCGCGGTTTTTGCGACAGCAAAAATTGTGACGCTTTTTGCGTTCCGCTGCATGCACTTGTTAGAGATTTTTGACACTGTTATGTAGCTTGCATTATTCATTGGCTGCTAATATAACCCCTGTAATAATAAAATACACTAGAAAAACTATACCGTAACCAAAAAACAATATTGAGTCTATTCGGTTTATTTTTAACCAGAATAGTAGTGATGTATTAGTGATAGCCGACCATTTACTTGGGCTTAGGCTAAAAGATAACCAATTGTTGGATGTACGCACTGAATGGTCTTGCCAGCTTTTACCAAAGATATCTTGATGTAATGCCGGGTGTAACTTTTTTAACATAAACCTTAACTTGAAATATAAAAGTACACCTGCGCCCCATAATGTAAAAAATATTATTAAGTAAAAATTAATTT
>JAESSQ010000014.1 GCA_016764035.1 Gammaproteobacteria bacterium | reverse complement strand
TACCGACATACTACCCAAGTTATTTTCACCGGTGGAATCCACCAAGGGTGAATATCATGCGGGGTTAGGACTAACCATCGTCAAGAACCTGGTCAACGAATTACATGGATCAATCAGCTGTAGAAGTGGCGACAAAGGCACCAGTTTCCATATTTTGTTGCCCAAGCGCTAAACAATAATGACAGCTAACTGGAAAATTGTTAAATAAATGATAAAAAATGCACACTCTGGGATGTGCTAATGATAATAACAAAGTAAAAGTAGGGCTACTTTTACACAACAGAGTGAAAACATGAGTATTAATGAGCAGAAGATTCTCGTCGTCGACGACGACCCTGTCGTTTTAAAAAGTTTAAAAGATTTATTATCCATCAGAGGGTTTAACCCAAACATTGCTATCGGTGGACAGGAAGCAATCTGTCAACTCAACACCAATGATTACGATTTGGTATTACTGGATTTACATATGCCCTATGTCAATGGGCACGATGTCATGCAGCACATCAATAACAGTAATATAGAAACATCGGTCATTATTATCAGTGGCGAAACCTCCTTTGAAGCGGCAAAAAACGCCTGTACGCAGGGCGCGTATGACTTCTTACGCAAACCTTATGCAACCGATGAACTCATCATCACCATAACCAATGCATTGCATGAAAAGCAGCTACAAAAACGCAACAGTTTTATGCAGCATCAGCTTGGCGAGTCAGAACGTTTGCACCGTTATATCGTAAACACCTCACCCGATATCATCTATATCCTTGATCAAGAAGGTCATTTCACCTTTATCAATGAACGTATAGAAAGCCTGCTAGGTTTCAGTAATGAAGAAATTGTTGGCAAACATTATTCCTTCCTGGTGCATCACGATGATATGGAGCAAGCTAAATACATATTCAATGAACGCCGCATCGGAAAACGTGCTGCTAAAAACATAGAACTTCGGCTTAAATGCAAAGACGACGGTGGTTCACGTCATTTTGCCAATCGCACACTGCCAATCGAACTAAGTGCCATGGGCATGTATGCCGGCAATGGTGACATGAGCAATAATTACACCGGCACTTACGGTGTTGCTCGTGACGTAACCGAACGTAAAATTGCCGAAGAAACGATTAATTTCCAGGCCTATCACGACCTGTTAACAAAACTACCAAACCGCGCACTATTAAATGACCGTTTAAGCCTGGCCATTAATCAGGCCAAGCGTGAAAAAGAAAACCTGGCTGTAATGTTTCTCGACCTTGATCGTTTCAAAAACATCAACGACAGCCTTGGACACATGATTGGTGACGAATTACTGCAACAAGTAAGTACCCGATTAAAAGGCTGTATTCGCGAAGGCGACACCTTAGCGCGTTTTGGTGGTGACGAATTCACCTTGATGCTTCCCAAGCTGCAAAATGGTCGCGAAGATGCTAGCAAGCTGGCAAAAAAAATTACCACCACACTCAAACAACCCTTTATCGTTGACGGCCACGAATTATATGTCAGCGCCAGTATCGGTATTGCGCTATACCCACAAGATGGCACCAACATCGAGAACCTTATCAAGCATGCCGATGTCGCTATGTATCATGTAAAAGGTCAGGGTAAGAATGGTTATCAATTTTACTCCAATGAGATGAACGAACCCTATATCGAAAATCTCTCACTGGACACAGGCATACACAAAGCGCTCGATAACGATGAGTTTAAATTGGTCTACCAGCCACAAATAAATTTACGCACCGGTGAAATCGTTGGTGTCGAAGCCCTGCTACGTTGGGAACACCCCGAACACGGTTTAATAGCACCTGCCGAATTTATACCTTTTGCAGAAGAAAGCGGCTTAATCGTCGATATCGGCCTCTGGGTATTAAAAACCGCCTGCGCTGAACTCAACCGCTGGCGACTTGCAGAATTACCCGAAATAAGAATGTCGATAAACATCTCTGCACGCCAATTAATGGAAGACAGTATCGTGCAAGATATTTTCAGCACCATCAAAGCTTATGATATTCCAGGCAATTGTCTTGAACTCGAAATAACTGAAAACGCCATCATGGATGACATGGACAGCATTATTCGAAAACTTAAAGAGTTAAGCACACAAGGCATTACCATCGCCATCGATGATTTTGGCACCGGTTACTCGTCTTTGAGTTATCTGCATAAATTGCCCATTCAAACACTCAAAATTGATCGGACCTTCCTGCAAGAAAGTCACATCACAAAAGGTGATAACACCATCATTAATACCATTGTAGCGATGGCCAAAGGCCTGGATTTAAACGTTATCGCTGAAGGCGTTGAAACGCAAACGCAACTCGACTACCTGCGTAAGATAGAGTGCAGCGAAGCACAAGGGTTTTTGTTTGGTAAACCATTAGCCCCTGAAATAATCGCACAACTTTTAATTCAGGAACCTTTTGCCACACCAAGCAACCAGCGCGACTCAACCAAAAGCTCACACTGGCATCACTAAAACAAGGTACTACATATAAATCAAATAGAAGCCTGTCCTGGATAAGCACCATCCGGGGCAGGCTTTTTACTGTTATTTAAGTTTTTTCCAACTCGCATGCTGCGCTATCAATATTAAAGCCTGGCTAAGCAGTTCTTTACCGGGCGCCATTCGATGCCAAGTTGACGCTCCCGATGGATGCGGCAATGGAATCATATCAAGCTCAACACCATTAACCTTTGTTCGCATTTGTTTTCCGATTACATCAACTAACTTAGACACCGGCAAATACTGCGAAATGGCTAATTTTCCAACAGGAATTATTAACTTCGGTTGCAACAACGTAATCTCTTCATTAATCCAGCGCGAACAGGTTGCTATCTCATTCTTGTTAGGCACACGATCACCACCCTTGGGGTTTTTTCCTGGGAAACATCGACAAACTGCAGACATATAAACCTGCTGACGAAAAATCTGCTCATTAACCCCAATAGAATCAAACCACTTAAATAATGTTTTACCTGCTGTCCAGGCAAACGGCCGACCCAAGCCGCCTTCTTTGTCGCCTGGCGCCTGGCCAATCAATAAAATTTCTGACAACACAGCATTACCCGTAATCACGGGAGGAATCATATCGGGGCACAAGCGACATTGACTTAATGCCTTTTGATGTGACGTTAATAATGCGATTTTATTCAACGTATAACCTCAATATTTTAGAATTGTGTTTAAGCATATTGCAAATCATTATAAAATAGACGCCGATTAGTTAGTATCATTTACCGACGACACCCTAAAAACATATTCCTTACATTAATTGCTACACCAACATTATGAACACAACTCTCACACATAAAATAATTTTTGCAAGCCTATGCATCGCGCTCATCAGCATCTCATCATGCGCCACCTCGCCTGAAGGTCGAACACAACTCAAGCTCATTCCCGATGACCAGATGAACGCCATGGGCGCACAGAGTTTCGAACAAATAAAACAGCAAACCACTCCAACAAAAGATAAAAACATCGAACAATATGTTCTCTGCATCGCAAACAAAATTATTCCACACGTAAAACAAAACCCTAACCCAGACCAGTGGGAAATTATCGTATTCGACGATGCACAAGCCAATGCCTTTGCACTACCCGGTTATAAAATCGGTGTTTATACCGGCTTATTAAACTACGCAAAAAATCAAGACCAACTAGCTGCTGTCATCGGCCATGAAATTGCACATGTCATCGCTAAACATGGCAATGAGCGGGTCTCCACCCAAATGGCAACACAAACAGGACTAGGCATTGCCTCCGCCATCTTCGGCGCTACTCAAAGCGATAACAACGCCTTAATACTGGCCGGTTTAGGGCTGGGCGTGCAATATGGCATCACCCTGCCATTCAGTCGCAGCCATGAATCCGAAGCCGACTTAATCGGTTTAGACCTTATGGCAAAAGCAGGTTTCAATCCCGCAGAAAGTGTAACGCTGTGGCAAAACATGTCGCAAGCTGGCGCAGCGCCACCTGAATTCATGTCGACGCATCCATCTAATAAAACACGAATCAAACAATTAAAACAACGCATTCCTAAAGCAAATGTCGACTATCAAGCGTCGATAAAATCAGGCCAACGAGCAACCTGCAAACCATAACCATGCGATAAACATAAATATCAGTACAATAAGCAGTACTATAAAAACGCATATACATACAGTAATACGGCTACGTTATGAACCAACATACCTGCTGCGTCTATCTATCCGACAAACTTGCCTCTTATGGCTTTGGTGACAACCATCCTTTTGGGCCACAACGCCATCATGTATTCGAACAGGCCTTCTACCAGAAGAACCTCGACCAACAGGTCGACATCCGTGCAGCCGTCAAGACTGACCAGCAAGCATTAGCTTTATTCCATACCGATGAATACATTCAAAAAGTAATCGAACAATCAAAATTCGGCGTTGGCTACCTCGACCAGGGTGACACCCCTGCATTTATCGGCATGTTTGAAGCCGCCAGTTATGTTACCGGAACGGTTCTCGATGCCATCGACCAATTAATGAACCAGCACTACAAAACAGCCTTTATCCCCATCGCCGGCCTGCACCATGCGCGGCGTCATGTGGCCGCAGGTTTTTGTGTCGTCAATGACTGCGGCGTCGCTATCGAAACCTTGTTTCAAAAATATCAGCTACAGCGTGTCGCCTATGTCGATATCGATGCGCACCACGGTGATGGCGTGTTCTACAGCTTCGAAGACGACGCCCGTTTAATCTTTGCAGACATGCACGAAGACGGTCGTTACCTCTACCCCGGCACCGGTGCAAGCAATGAAGTCGGCAAAGGTGATGCTGCAGGTACAAAACTTAATATTCCCATGCCACCGAAATCTGACGATACCTTATTCTTCGAAATGTGGCCCCAGGTAGAAAGCTTTCTGGAAAAACACAAACCTGAATTTATCTTATTTCAATGCGGCGCTGACAGCATAAAAGGCGACCCCATTACCGACATGGAATACTCAGAAAAAGCGCATGCCTATGCGGCCAAACGTTTATGTGAAATTGCCAATAAACATTGCGGTGGAAAATTACTTGCCATGGGTGGAGGTGGTTATAACCACGACAACATCGCCAAAACCTGGACCGCTGTGGTTAGCGAATTACACAAATAATCAACATCAAAAGATTATTTACCGCAGAGGCACAGAGAACGCAGAGTTTTTTTCGTCGCGCCTTCGGCGCAATGCCCATTTGTTTTACTCTGCACCTCTGTGCCTCTGCGGTAAAATTTTTAATCTTTAATTGCCAGTGTAAAAACACTTACCATCTGTATATACTCAAGCAACAATAATCACAAAAATAAATCATGCTCGCCCACCTATGGTTTGCCTTTTTTGCCGTATCATTTATCAGCGCCTGCTATCAGTGGTTGATCAACGGCCAGTCTGAAAT
>JAESSQ010000166.1 GCA_016764035.1 Gammaproteobacteria bacterium | reverse complement strand
AGAACAGGTTTTGTCGTATCGATGTCCTCTTTTAGAAACTCAAACTGTTCAACTGGCATATTAATAGCCCCTGCTAATGCGCCCTGACCAAACTCGTGTGGTGTGCGCACATCGATAAGCTGACCGCCATCGCTCAATATAGTTTGGACTGTACTGCAATCGTATGTTTCTGTTGTCATTGTTTTACCGTTTTAAAACTTATAGCCATTGAATATTATTATTTTATAATATATCGATATACATCACAATATCTATGTACTGCCTACATAAAAAAAATACTTTATTTATGCTGTTTATTTGCAATAAAATACACACACTCAAAATTCATTTTTTTAGGTATGACTATGTTTAAAGTAAACGAATATTTTGACGGAAACGTTACATCACTTTCTTTCGATAATGACAATAAACCCGCCTCGGTAGGTGTTATGGCCGCAGGGAATTATGTATTTAATACTGACAGTAAAGAAAAAATGACCGTAATCTCTGGCAGCCTTATTATTAAACTAAAAGATGCAGATGATTCTATAACGTACCATGCGGGCGACTCATTTAATGTAATCGCAAACAGCTCATTCGATGTTAGTGTGCCCGTCACTTCTGCGTATCTGTGCGAATATGGCTAAGTGTAATTTAGCTCATTTACGTATGCCTAATTATGTAAAGTGATAAATATTTTTATTGTTTTTTCTATGAGAGAAGAAATACCTATGCAGAAAAAAACATCAGCCGTTTTATATTACGTGCATGATCCGATGTGTAGCTGGTGCTGGGGGTTTCGACCCGTGTGGCTTCAAGTCAAAGCAAAACTCAAAGACACGGTAAACATTCGATATTTATTAGGAGGTCTGGCAGATGATTCAGACCAACCTATGCCTGTATCTATGCAGAAAATGATCGAAAGTACCTGGCTAAAAATTGAGCAAGATATTCCCGGTACGAAGTTTAATTATGACTTTTGGCGACATTGTAAGCCACGACGCTCTACTTATCCTGCCTGTCGAGCAATTATCGCTGCCCAGTTACAAGGCAAAAGATACTCAGTTAGGATGCTAACAGCCATTCAACATGCCTATTATCAACAAGCTAAAAATCCATCAAATACAACAACGTTAATACAGTTATCCGCTGATATTGGTCTGAATGTAGAAAAGTTTAAAAATGATTTTTTTTCAGATAAATGTAATGACTTATTCCAGCAACAGATGCAACATGCACGCGGCCTTGGAGTAAGTAGCTTTCCCAGTTTGGTGTTAAGCCACAATCAATCTAACACTATGATTCATATCGACTATAATAATGACGAAACAATCGTTTCCAGCATATTGGCACTTATCTAAACCATAAAGGAACACAGTGTAAATGTTACCTCGTTTTAAAAAAATACTGGGCATCGCTTTAGCGAGTTATTGCATACTTCTATCGTCTTCTGCAATAGCCATAAACATTGCAGATGTGGCAACCGGTGGTGTGACGACAGCACAGATGGAAACCGTATTATCAGGTAGTGGCGTAACTATTTCAAATTTAACTATTACGCCAATTGCTGGTTGTAATGTCAATCAAGGCGTTGGTCTTTTCACTAATGGTACATCGGCTGTTGGCCCTGGCCCTGTTCTGGGTGAACCAACAGGCGTTATTGTAGCTAATAATGCATTTACGAATGCTGCGAATGCACTTAATACATCAAACAATGTCGCCGGTGTTAGTAATCTTTTATGTTCTGGTACAGCAAGTGATGCAGATATGGTTGCGATTGAAGCAGGTACTGTCGCTGGTGAATATGCGGCAATCGAATTCGACGTGGTGCCGCAGTCAACAACACTTGCGATTCCTTTTCAATTTGGCTCTGATGAATTTCCAGAATATGTTTGCAGTAATTTTGGCGATCTGGTCGGTATTTTTGTTAGTGGCCCAGGCATTGTAGGGCCATTTTCTGGTGGACTAAATGCAGAGAATTTTGCCAAAACAATTGGAGGTGACCTGTCTTCAATTAACTGGGTCAATACAGGTGTTGTTGGGCAGAACGGTAATATTGGCAGTTGTGGCAGTCTGGCAAATGCCGCGTTTTATACAGATAATAGCAATGGAAACTTGACTGGTGGTAACGCGACGGTAGCTACGACAAATGCTAACCTTGAATTAGATGGCTTTACAAACACCTTATTTCAACCGATAACGGTTGTCGCGGGCCAGACCTATCACGTAAAAATTGCGGTTGCTGATTCTGCTGATCGTTTTTTTGATTCTACAGCATTCATTCATCCACTTTTCAGTACCGACGCATTTTCCGGGTTTGATTATGGCGATGCACCTAATAGCTATGGTACGTTAACCTCAAGTGGTGGCCCAAATCACGGAATAGATAATGCTATATTCATTGGAACAGGTGCTCCCGATAATGAAATCACCGGCACCCCATCCGTTAATGCTGATGGTGATGACCTGAATAATGCAGACGATGAAGACGGCATAAGTAGTTTTCCGATACTGGCCACCAATGCTACGTCTTATAGCGTGAATGTAAATGTTACGAATAATTCTGGTAGTTCTGCCCGCCTTGTTGGCTGGATAGACTTTAATAATAACGGTACGTTTGAATCGGGTGAAGGCACGCAAACAAATGTTGCTAATGGCAGCAGTGGTGCAACCGTCTCTTTAAACTGGTCTTCCCTATCTGGATTGGTTTCAGGTGATACCTATGCACGCATTCGTTTTTCCAGTGATTTAGGCCTGTCTATTTTTACTACGGGCAGTTCGATGTCAGACGGTGAAGTCGAGGATTATCCAATATCAATCCAAAGTGTTACTTTTGACAAATACGTTAGCACCAATGCTACCTGTACCGATACATTGGACACATTGACGGTAACCCCTGGAACCAATGTATTTTATTGCTATACCGTGTCTAACCCTAATGCATCCGCATTCGTTATTAGCCCTGGAAATACTTCTGATGATCAGGGGCATGACATTTCAGGTCTGGAACAAAACTACCCATCGTTATCTTCACAAACAGTCATCATCGGGCCCATTGTGGCTGGTGGCGCAGAGTTACCTACAGGTGTAACCACGATAAATAATGCACAAGTCATCGCTACAATTAGTGGCATGAATGTTCCTGATAATGAGAGCGCTAGCCTTACAGTAAATATAAATCCACCAGCCAGTGGTATTAAGCAGTTATATTTTGATGTGGTTAATACAGGCACGCCTAATCTCACGCGTGTACCACCTGCTGCAAATACCACAACGGGAAACATTACGGGCGGTTCAACATTTACATTAAACCAGGCCATCGTTTTTCAGGCACCCTTCTCAATTACAGGTGGCAGCGTTGCCAATGTCCAGTTACGTGTTAGAAGACGTAATGGTGGTGGTGCGCGAACCATGCAGGCTCAATTATTTAATGGCAACACCGGTATACTTATTGGTACAGCTGCAACCAGCTGGAATGTGGGAAACTGGCAAACAATACAAGTACCTATAAATATTGCTGCAACAGAAAACTTTTCTACGGCTGATTTCATACGTATTGTATTAACCAATACCAGTGTAAATAATAGAAATATTCAATTACGTACTTTACAGGGTGCGGTCCGATCCGAAGTACAAATACAATCCAATACAGTTATCAATATCGATACTATCAATGTATTTTCTGCAGTATACCCTGCAACTACGCAATTTACCTCGTATGAACCTGGAAGCACAGTATTTATTCGTGCCACGGTTAGCGACCCATTTGGCAATGCCGACATCACTAGCGCAAATATTACCCTTACCGATTCAGCCAGCAATGTACAGGAAAATAATCAGGCAATGATCTCGGTGGATACACCAACCGGGGCCACACGCGTTTACGAGTATCAGTACACCATTCCTGCTAACCCTGATGGCATATGGGATATAAGCATTACCGCTAACGAAGGTTCTGAAGGCACCATTTCACACACGTCACAGTCAACGATGATTATCGGTACGACGAACATAACCATAAGTAAAAACAGTACGGTTTTATCTGACCCTGTTAATGTAAGTGACCCAAAGGCAATACCAGGCGCAATAGTTGAATACACTATTGGTATAACAAATTCAGGCTTTGGTTATGTCGATAATGATTCATTTGTACTAACCGACCCTATCGCATCAGGAACTACATTTTACTTTGGATCACCGTTGAACCCAGCAAATCTTATCGATGGCGTAACGTCAAGCGGCCTGAATACACCATTAAATTTCATCGATTTAAGTAGTGTTGTAGATGATATAGATTTTTCTAATGATGGTGGTTTATCATTTATAACGCCAACAACGGACGTTGATGGATTCGATACTACAGTACCACCCGTGAACTTCATTCGTATAAATCCAAAAGGTGAATTTAATGGTAGCGACGGAACCAATAATCCGTCAATGCAGATAAATTTTAGGGTAAGAGTTGATTAATCGATGCTTATAAAAAATCCACTGAGCATATCTCAAAGGCAATTTTTAAACACTTACAGTTAAAAACTTAAAAACATTCACCGCAGTGGTTCAGAGAACACTGAGGTTATTTATGTTAGCTGTCAAGAACAGTGCCTATCAGAAGAGACTGTAATTAAATCTGTGCAACTGTAGTAATTTATATTGTTATATTTGTGTACGTCGCGTTACACTTGAATGCAATAGGTTATCCGTTAAATCATATTTTGAGTCAAACACTTAATTAAGCGGCTAATGCACTTATCACATTGCCCAGTGCCTGATCAAACGTAGAATGATCTGCAATTAATTTAGAACGTTTGTCTTCCAGCTCGTGGGCAAATACCTCAGCATCTTTCTCGATAATTTTTAAACCTTTACGGTCGACAAATATTAATTGCGCAGAATCCGTTAGTATCACTGATAATTTAAGACGCCTTACAGGTTTGTCCTGGCCATTAAATATCTCATACCAAACGCCTGGTTTTGTGGAACTTGTCAATTTAGCAATTTTTTGTTTTGCTACGTCTGTTTGTTGTTTAATCTGTTGAAGCTCTTCTTCAGTACCATCATTTGTACGCATGTGTAGCTCTTTATCTGAAACCACATTATCTTCAGCATCAGTAATTACGTAGCCACAATCATCAATCATTTGTAAAAAGTAGGTTTTTAATTCTGCAATATGCTCATTGATATCATCTTTATCTTGTCGTGTTTCATACAGTTCATCATTAACAGCATCTAAAATAGCTTTGTGATTATTCACCACCAGTTTATATTGCTCGTGCGATTTAATAGGCTGAATACACCTAAGTAAAAGCTTTAAAAGTAGAACCGATTGCAACCACTGCGAACTATTTCGACCATGCCGAATATATCTATTTAACATTAATGTTGACCAGTTTTTTAAAACTAATGGTCTTACATCGTTTGGAATTTGTTTGTCACAAGATACTAACTTTAATTGCGTAACCACAATATTACGTGCATGTTTTTGCACTATCTTTTTCTGTTGCTGTCTTTCTGTTTCAACGGTTAATTGCTCTTCTTTACTGATAATAAGCTCTAATTCATCAACAGCTTTTTCGAAAGAGATAATATCAATATCAAATTTATCCAGAATACTATCGACGATATTTCCAAGATCAGAAAAAAGATGGTCTTCTTTTGTATTGATACCTTTTCCAGCTGTTGCCAACAGGTCTACTGTCGCTCGTGCAGGATGCCTATCCTGATCAAATAACGATCTATCCAGCATAGCGACCTTCATGACAGGCACTTGTAATTGATAGATAAGGCTAGTCATAATTTCAGAAACAGTATCGTCATCTGATATTGCGCCAAACATCATACCTACAAAATCAATACTTCTTTCATCTAAAAGGTTTACCTGTTTATCGACGACACCACCATGTGCCGTACTGATGTCTGATATTAATTCCTGCTTAATTTTATCGGCAGTTAGAATATCTGAATCATTATGTAATGAGGTTATTTTTTTCTGTAATGTGGAAAGTGCTTTTAATACTTCTTTTCTGTCATAACAATTTTTACCATCAATATCCTGTTGTGTAGGCGTACGTAAAAATGACTCAGGTAACTGTAATTCATCATTGGATATTGTTATGTCACCTGACATGAACTGATTAACAATTCGGCTTACATCATCGTTTGTTCGAGGTATATAATCTGTTGCTACTTTTTTCGTTGGATCATAATAACTTGCTACTTGCGAAGAGATCTCTTCTTCATATTCAATCTCTTCCTGCTTTGTTGTTTTTAGAAGAATTTCAGGCATGATATTATTATCGATAAAAATCTGATTTATCGTCTTATACATAACACCTAACTTTAAACATACTTCTTGATCAAACAGTTTGTAAAAAACCAGCTTAACCTCGATTTCTATATCAATGCCTTCTATTGTTTTTTGAAAAACTTCACATAAGTGTTTTGGGTCTAGAGATTCTTTATCAATTGTATTTGCACACATCAATTCAAGATATTCAAGACGTGCTTCAAGATTCTTAACTTCTTCACCGTAGAGTGTCATCGCTTTTGCATGAATCGTTGTTATCGCAATTAACTCTTCCATCTCATCTTGATCTACCAGGCTTAAGCTATCATTCTCAATAGAAAATATAGTCTGTGAAGATTTTGACAAAGAATTATTTAAATTTACAAAAAAATGCTGTTTGATGTTATTTTTTTCTGTGCGAAATATACGAGTACAGTCCATATACTTCATTCTTTCTTCGTCAGAGTTAGCACTGTCTGCCAGGTCGAATAATTTATGGTCAGCAGTCGTCAACATTTGATCAATTAAGATCATCAAGTGATGATTCACACAACTCAAGACACCGTCCGCCGTTTTTAAATAGACTGAGGTGTTATTGATACTGGTTGCGCCAAGGTCTCTAGGTATAGACATTATCTAAATCCACTAAAATATGGTTAAAAAACAATCAAGTTTAATGTGCGTGTTAAGCATACAGAAACTTGGTTTTTATTATTTATTTAGATACATTTAATATTGAAATTTTATTTTTTGAATATATATAAATTAAAAATAAAATATTTTAGATGAATTTATAAACTCTAACTAACTGAAAAGTTTGTATTAAACGATATAGTTCAATAGTGGGGAGGAAATTACTGAACTAACTATAGGCTTTTGTGACATATTTTCAACATTCTTTTTGATAAAGGTGGTCTTTAAGTGAATAATTCCGATAAACGGTAGATAGGTGTAAATTAATTCGACATATTTTCGCCCTCTTTTTATGCTTGCCTAAGGGCTAGACTCTAAAATACTAATGAATGCACAGCTATTGCGGCAGACAAGCCTAAGTCATTTGAATTTTAAATTATATTTTAAAGGTACACCTCAACATTACCTGTTTTCCATGTCGGATGTTTTGTGAATGCTTCTTGAAATATTGGTGTATTTATAAGTCTTTCGAGCCAACGTTGTACTCTTATGTAAGACGATTGACGGAAATGTTTTATATTAACCATCGAAAACTGGCGTACAAATGGGAACACGGCAATATCTGCAAGCGTCATATTTTTACTGAGTAGGAAGTCTTTATCTGACAACATTAACTCCAGTTGTCCGATGAATATTTCGCAAGCATTGCGATAATACTCTTCACTATGCTCTGGAAAACGGTTCGCATACTTATAAAAATCCAGGTTTTTTTTGAAAGAATAATCATTTTTTTCAACAAGCTTCTCAACTTCCGGCAAGTATTGATTATTAATTCCTAACCAGTTATCAGGGTCGTTCTGTAATAAAGCCCATTTAACAATATCCCAACTCTCATCTATTATTTTTTTATCGTCGAGTTGAAGAACAGGTACAGTAGATTTTGGCGAAATATTTATAAGTTCTATAGGCATGTTTTTTAATTCCACCTGACGTAATTCAACCTTAATAGCGGCGTACTTCAATGCCATATGCGCTCGCATGCAATACGGGCAACGTCGAAAACTATATAAGATGGGTGACGGCAAAATAACTATTTAGTATCAAATTTATATTTAAAAATAATAAGGATAATGCTCATAATGCTGATAAGGCTTGCTCCGACCAATAGTGGCATGTTGTTAGTCATCATCGCATGCGCAGCCCAAAAAATATTACCGAACACTGATAACAACAGCATAAGCATTGAGACATCATTAGTGTGTCGCGTCTTAAACGCTTTATAGATTTGTGGCACCAAGATAAGCGTACATAACAAAGAGGCTACCCAGCCAAATAGGATTTCTAACGGCATATAACTTCCCTATCGGTGTTTAATATGTGATCGCCTGTTGGCTTCACGTTGTTCATCTTTTACGCGTTTGCGATGCTGACTGATTAGATTAGCTTTTGAGCCAAGATGCTCTTCGCCCCGAGATTTTGCCAATTGGACCTGTCGTTCTCGCTCGGCAAATCCTTGACGTTGTAGATTCGATTTTTTATCAAAACAACTTGGGCAACTGACGCCGCTTTGGTATTTATCGCTTTTTTTATCTTCTTCTGTAATCGGTAAACGACAGGCATGGCACTGATCATAACTGCCTTTTTCTAACCGGTGATTAACACTTACACGGTTATCGAAGACAAAACATTCACCATGCCACATGGATTCATCTTCTGATACGGTTTCAAGATACTTTAGAATACCGCCCTGTAAGTGGTAGACCTCATCGAACCCCTGCTCTTTTAAATAGGCGGTAGATTTTTCACAACGGATGCCTCCGGTACAAAACATGGCGACTTTTTTATGCTTACCTGGCGCCATATTTTTTTCTACGTAAGCAGGAAAGTCTCGAAATGTTTCTGTTTTAGGATTAATCGCATTTTTAAATGTGCCTATGGCAACTTCATAATCGTTTCGTGTATCAACAAGCAAAACATCAGGGTCTGCAATTAACGCATTCCAGTCTTCAGCTTTTACATACGTGCCCACCACATGATTAGGGTCTATTCCCTGCACGCCCATGGTGACTATCTCTTTTTTCAACTTCACGCGTGTGCGATAAAACGGCATGCAGTCGTCATAAGATTCTTTTGTTCTTAGTTCTATTAAGCGGACATCCGAACGCAGCCACGCATGCAGGCGATCGATTGCTGATTGTGAACCGGCGACGGTACCGTTAATGCCTTCTTGGGCGAGCAATAACGTTCCTCGTATTTCATTTTTTATCATGAAATCATACAAGGGTTGGCGTAGTGCTTGATAATTATCTAGCTTTACAAAATGGTAGAGCGCAGAGACAACAACCTGCGGTGATGCGGAAGACATAAATATTTCCTAAATAACAGCATAAAAAAGCTGAATCGTAAATTCAGAGCTAAGTGTGCATTTTACATCGAGTGCTTTGCACGATGTAGATTTTTTGGCAGTGCAAGGCAAAAATTGTTGAATAAGCGCAGTTTACATAGAGTAAATGAGCATTTTGAGACCATTTTTAACGTAGCAATGACGGAAAAGATGCTTTGTGCAAAGCTCTCGCATCATTTTGTTGACTGAAAAAACACATTGGAAACTGCTATCATTCGTGCCTGTAAAAGCTCACCTATAAATGAATATTATGCAATTCCTATCTGACTTATTCTCTACTATTAATAGCATTGTCTGGGGCCCATTGATGCTGTTGCTTATTTTGGGTACCGGCGTCTACCTGATGTACGGATTAGCCTTCATGCCACTCAGGCGTATTGTCTATAGCTTTGCATTACTTTGGCAAGGTCGGCAAAAAGATGGTGAAGGTGATATTGCACCTTTCAGTGCTCTGATGACGTCACTTTCTGCAACCATCGGAACCGGTGATATTGCGGGCGTTGCAACTGCTATCTTTTTAGGTGGTCCCGGTGCATTATTCTGGATGTGGTGTACCGCACTAGTTGGTATGGCGACAAAATATGCAGAAGCCGTGTTGGCAGTTAAGTATCGTGAAGTAAATAGCGAAGGCCATCATATTGGTGGCCCCATGTATTACATCAAGAATGGATTAAAATCTCGCTGGGCCTGGTTAGGCACCTGTTTTGCCGTTTTTGGCGCAATTGCAGGATTTGGTATCGGTAATACCATACAAGCAAATTCGGTTGCAGATGTTATTAATACCACCTTTGACGTGCCGCATGTGGTTACCGGAATAACCATGGCTATACTGGCAGCAATGGTTTTAATTGGTGGCATCAAACGCATTGCGAACGTTGCCGGAAAACTCGTTCCTTTCATGGCACTGGCGTATGTTTTAGCGGGTATCGTTATACTCGTAATAAATATTGAAGCGATTCCCGCTGCGTTTTCACTTATATTCACCCATGCGTTTACCCCTGTTGCTGCAACCGGTGGCTTTGCAGGTGCTGCGGTATGGGCGGCCATTCGTTTCGGCGTCGCACGCGGTATCTTTTCAAATGAGGCAGGTCTCGGCAGTGCGCCTATCGCGCATGCCGCAGCGAGTACCAACAGCCCTGTAAAGCAAGGGTGCATTGCAATGCTGGGCACCTTTATCGATACTATAATCGTGTGTTCCATTACGGGTTTGGTGATTATTTCTAGTGGTGTCTGGACGCAGGGCGAAACGGGCGCCAGCCTGTCTTCTCTCGCTTTCGAAACAGCATTGCCCGGTGTCGGACGTTACATTGTAGCTATCGGGCTAAGTGTTTTTGCCTTTACCACAATTCTTGGTTGGAGCTTTTACAGTGAAAAATGTGTTGCATATCTCATCGGCGAACGTGGCATAAAACCATTTAGAATCTTATGGGTAATGGCAGTACCTATAGGTGCAACTGCCAACCTCGATTTTATATGGCTGGTGGCTGATACTCTGAATGCGTTGATGGCTATTCCTAATCTCATTGCGTTAATTTTGTTAAGCCCGGTAGTGTTTAAACTAACCAAAGAATATTTTAATAAACAATAACCATCTAATCGATAACATTAATGTTCCTTGATTTTTCAGTACTTGAGATAGCGCTAACCTGCCTGTTATTTATGTGGGCAGGCTTCGTTCGCAGTGGCCTGGGTTTTGGTGGCGCCGCACTTGGCCTGCCCTTCATGTTACTTATTTATGACCAGCCCATTTACTGGTTACCGTTAATAGGTACACATCTATTGTTTTTTTCTGCCTTAACATTACGCACCCGCTTGAATAATGTTAATTGGAAATACCTCAAGTCTTCCCTCTTGTATATTCTTCCACCAGCACTCATCGGTGTTTTTGGTTTATTGAACTTACCCAATCTCTGGATTGTTACCTTCATCTATAGCATTACGCTGTTTTATGCGGTGATGTGGTTGTTTAACAAAAGCATTCATAGTGAAAATAAACTGTTTGATAAACTGTTGTTGGTTTTTGGTGGTTATGTTGCCGGCACTTCGTTAACTGGCGCGCCGTTGATGGTGGCGGTTTATGTGCGTAACGTAATACTGTCACAATTACGAAACACATTATTTGTTTTATGGTTTATTTTAGTAACAATAAAAATGACTACCTTTGCGGCACTGGATGTTGATTTAAATTTTCTAACGGCCGTCATATTATTGCCCGTAGCAGCCATTGGGCATTTTATTGGTCTAAAAACACATGATTTAATTTTACGTAATGATGTCGTTTTTAAACGCGTTATCGGTGGCATGTTAGTGCTTGTTAGTAGTATGGCTTTGTGGAACCTCTATTAAATTATTGATAATAATAAAGCTGAAAACAAACACACGAAGTATGCTGTTCTGAGATAAAATATTGTCAATTTTATTTACATCTAAAAAAACAACATGACTGAATTTATCCCGGGTCAACGATGCATTAGTGACGCCGAACTTCAGATGGGCCTTGGCACCATTTTAACCGTCGAAGCACGAACCATGACCGTATTGTTTATGGCGACGGGTGAAACGCGAACCTATGCTAAACAAACCGCTCCCTTAACACGAATATTATTTTCCATCGGTGACAACATCACTAGTCACGATGGTATACAGCTTACGGTTTGCGAAACCTCGGAAAATCATGGTCTGGTTACTTACACAGGTCATGATAACGCAGGCATTCAACATCGAATCGAAGAAGCTGAACTTGATAATTTCTTACAGCTAAATCGTCCATCCGAACGTCTTTTTAATGGTCAGATCGACAAAGATAACTGGTTCGAATTACGTTATCAGACACTGCTACACAAAAATCGTTTGGCACAGTCCGACCTCTATGGCCTGGTAGGTAGCCGCACCAGTTTGATTTCGCATCAATTATATATCGCTCATGAAGTCGCCAACCGCTATGCACCTCGTGTCTTACTAGCGGACGAAGTAGGTCTTGGCAAAACCATCGAAGCAGGTTTGATATTACATCATCAAATATTAACTGAACGTGCCAAGCGTATACTAATCGTTGTTCCAGAAACACTGGTACATCAGTGGTTAGTAGAAATGTTACGACGCTTTAATCTGCATTTTAAAATTTTTGATAAAGATCGTTGTGATGACCTGCTGGATGAGAATAATTACGAAAATATTTTTCATGCCGAACAGTTTGTGCTTTGCAGTATTAACTTTTTAGTCAGCAATGCAGATATCTTCGAACAATGTGTCATGGGTGAATGGGACCTTATGGTGGTGGATGAAGCACATCACCTGCAATGGTCCAGCGAAGAACCGAGCATCGAGTACATGGTGATTGAGCAACTTAGCTACCATACCAAGGGCGTGTTATTGCTAACGGCAACACCTGAGCAACTTGGTAAGGAAAGTCATTTTGCGCGACTACGCCTACTGGACCCTGATCGTTTTCCTGATTTTCAACAATTTATTGATGAAGAAGAAAATTACGAACCTTATGCACGTGTTATCGAAGATTTATTAAATGATAAAACACTATCAGCTAACGATATCGCTTTAATTAAAACGACCTTTAACGAAGGTGATAATCAACAGCTGCTTAATTTACTGGAAAACAATCGTTCCTCGTCAGAGGATGAAGATACTATACAGCAGGCTCGTATCGAACTAGTTGAACATCTGCTCGATCGACATGGTACGGGCCGTGTTTTATTCAGAAATACCCGTGCAGCGGTAAAAGGCTTTCCTGATCGTGTGCTGCATGACTATCCGTTAACCCTACCTGAAGCCTATCGTTTGTTGAACGGCGACGAAGTGAATCATCAACTTACGCCCGAGGTATTGTATCGCCAACAAGGTGATTCTTTAGCGCAACACTGGACACAATTTGATCCACGTATAACCTGGCTAAGTAAAAAATGCGCTGAACTCTCCCCACAAAAAATATTAGTTATAACAGCTTCTGCAGAAACCGCGCTGGAGATAACGCAATATTTTAAAACCCAGACAGGCCTGCATGCCTCAGCTTTTCATGAAGGCCTAAGCATTATTGAAAGTGACCGAGCCGCTGCATTTTTTGCTGACTTTGAAACCGGCAGTCAAATACTGATATGTTCGGAAATTGGTTCTGAGGGCCGTAATTTTCATTTTGCCCATCATCTTGTGTTATTCGATTTGCCATTAAACCCAGATTTATTAGAGCAACGAATCGGACGTCTCGACCGTATAGGGCAGACAGATACCATCAGCATACATGTACCCTATATGGAACATTCTGCCCAGGAAGTTTGCTTTCGCTGGTATCACGAAGCTTTACAGGCATTCGAACATACCTGCCCTGCGGGTCATTCCGTGTACAAGCGTGTCGAGCATCAGTTACACGATGCCATCAATGCATCTACACAAAATATTGATGAATTAGTTTCTACATTAATTAGTAACTCAAAAAAATACTACCTGGAATTAAGCCGCTCATTACAGCGTGGTCGTGACCGTTTATTGGAATACAACTCCTGTCGCCCTGCGATTGCCCAAGATATAAAACAACGCGCGCAAAAAGAAGATGAAAGCTCCTCGCTTGCTGACTACATGGACAATGTTTACGACTGTTTTGGTATCGATAATGAATTACACAGCGAAGGCTGTTTTATCATTACACCAACAGAGCACATGATCACACAGTTCCCTGGTCTTGCTGAAGATGGTATGACCATAACTTACGACCGAGCTATAGCGCTAAGTTTTGAGGATGCACATTACATAACCTGGGAACACCCGATAACGACTACGGCCATCGATATGGTATTGACGAATGAAATGGGTAATACCGCGGTTACGGCTACCGAGTACAAAGGTGTGCAAGCAGGCGCAGTCTTGTTGGAATGTCTATTCTCATTAGAAAGCGCACCCATCGAAGCATTGCAAAGTAATCGCTACCTACCACCCACCATGATACGCGTGGTTTGTGATGAACGTGGCGCAGACCATAATATTAAATTGTCACACCAAATAATTAATAACACGCGACAAATGGTTGATAGTGGCATTGGTAATCAAATTGTAAAGGCCAAGAAGAAAATTCTTAAAGCCATGTTAAAACGAAGTGAACAATACGCCGAGCTTAAGTCCGAAAAATTATTACAGCAAGCACAGGCAAATGCGACGGCTACATTAACTATTGAAATCAATAGATTACAGGCATTATCTAAGGTTAATCCTAATATTCGCGCTGATGAAATTAGCTATTTTGAAAAACAGTTATCGATGCTTACTGAGGTAATTAGTTCAGCTAATCTTAGACTGGATGCGGTTCGCGTTATTGTTGCTACCTAACATACGGCAAACTACTGCCGATGGTCAGACCATATTTTATATGATCGCTGTTAACTGAAACATTGCTCACTGACATATAATACACACTTTATTTATGCTTCAAATTAAATTGCACTATGGAAACTGATACACCTTCACCTCAACTATTTTCTACACTGCTACTCGATGAGCCTCTGCTTGAGGCGCTTGAAACACTCGAGCTTGTTGAAATGACAGAGGTACAACAAGTAGCCATCGCGCAGGCGCTAGCGGGTAAAGATTTAATCGTAAACGCTAAAACCGGTAGTGGCAAAACGTTGGCTTTTGTGTTGCCGTTATTACAGCAAATACTCGACAATCCACAAAGCGTTGCACAAGCCATTATTCTTGCTCCTACGCGTGAATTATGTCGTCAAATCAATAAACAATGTACCTTACTGGCACAGTACACAAAGATAAAAACAGCCGTTATTATCGGTGGCGAAGACCCTAAGTATCAAATAAAAGTATTAGAACAGTATCCTGAGATTATCGTAGCAACCCCTGGCCGACTTTTAGAGCATGTGAAACGCGGCATGGTTGATCTTGATGCCATTAATATTCTGGTACTCGATGAAGCCGATCGCATGTTAGCCATGGGTTTTAATGATGACGTTATAAAAATAGCCCGTCAATGCAATGAAGAATGCCAGACCGTTCTCTACTCTGCCAGTTTTAACGAAAGTAAGTTTCAAGACTTAACGGATAAGGTTTTATACGAGGCCGAGAGAATACTGATCGACAGTACAAGAGAAGGCAACGAAAATGTAACCCAGCAAAAGATTCTTGCAGATGATCATGATCATAAAATAAAGCTGTGCGTTCATATTTTGCAGAACGAAGATGAGAATTTAAATTTCCACAAAGCCATCGTCTTTGCCAATAAAAAAGAAACGGTGAACAGCATAAGTGGCTGGTTACAATCAAAAAACATCCCCTCAGCAACAGTACACAGCGATATAGACCAGGATAAGCGAAACATGCTTTTGCGTAAATTTCGCAATGATGATCTCAATGTAATGATCGCCACCGATGTCGCTTCACGTGGACTGGATATCAAAGACCTGGATCTGATAATTAATTTTGATGTACCGCAAAATGGCGAAGACTACATGCACCGCATTGGTCGAACTGGAAGAATGCATGAAACGGGTCTGGCGCTAACATTAGTCAATGCGCAAGAATGGAATAAAATGATCAGTATCGAAAATTTCCTACAGATCGAATGTACGGAACGTAAGATAAAATCACTGGTCGCAAAATATACGGGCCCTGAAAATAGAAAATCGTCAGGGAAAGCTTACGGTAAAAAGAAAGATACTAAACAGAAAAACAAAAATAAGAAAAAAGAAATTAATAAAATAAAAGTTCGCGCCCGTGATAAGAAAAACGTAGGTAAGCGTCGAGCGCCTACTGAAAAAAAGATTTCAATACCTGACAGTTGATTTACTGAACACATAGAGCATAAAAATGTTCTACGAATAACTGAGACTTTCAATATGATTACTTATTTATACTGGTTCGCCATTATCGCCCTGGCCACAGGCTTACTTTATATTATTGGTTTTAAACTAGAGGAATGGAAAATAGCTAGCCTTGCCGCACTATGCGTTTTAATTGTTGGTTTTGTCGCCTACCATTTTCATTTTCAACAAGTTTTCGTAAAACAATACGGTGGCGTTATGACGATAAAGATACCAAAAGATGAGTTACACCTTGCCACCACTTGGAAGGATGACAATTTATGGATCGAAAACTACAACCCTGTAACCAATACCTGTCATTTCAGAGAATATTCACGTGGTAATTTATTACAAGGACAAGTCACGATTAAAAACTGTAACCCTTTGTTGCGCCAACCAAGCATAATCCCGCCAAACCGACCCTAATTACTCAAAACTTCGATTAGTAAAAGTAACCATGTTTATAAATAAAACAATACTGTGTCAGTGTGTATTTTTGCTGCACCTATTTTTTTCTCAGCTGACTCTCGCGCAAGCAACACAATCATACTCTGCTAAAGATTTTACACATTGGCTAGATGCTGCCTATATAGCGCAAGCAACCTATCAGTCAACCGATAATATAGAAGCTGTTTTAAAGCAACAGGGGTACACACTCGATGTATCTCGGCAAATTACGGGCTTTTCGGTAGCGTATGTTGTCGCAACCAATGATGTAACCAAACAACACATCGTCGCGGTTCGTGGCACATCTAATATCAAAAACGCTGTTGTCGATGCGGCCTTTGTACTGGTAGCCGATAAAATCTCAGGCATTGATCTTCATCAAGGTTTTTTATTGTCTGCACGAGATATCTACCAGGAAATATATACTACGTTCATGCCGGGTTATACCATCAATACCATTGGGCATAGTCTTGGCGGAGCTGCGGCATTAATTTTAGCCATGATGCTGGATAGGCAAGGATTTCCTATCGGCGAAGTAATTACCTTTGGTCAACCAAAAGTCACTAATATTAGTGGTAGCAGAAAATTTAATCACCTTAATATTAAACGTCTGGTAACACCTAAAGACATCGTACCTTTAGTCCCTCCTTTCGATCCAATGGATATGATGAACTTTAGTATCTTCTGGCATCAAGGTACTGAAATAATATTATATGCTGAAAGGCAATACGCAACTTTAACTGGTATGAAAAGCATGCTAAGAGCTGCCGATTTTTTAAATGACATACCAAGTCAGCAACATATTAATAACCATTTTATGACCACCTATATTGCACATTTAAAAACCAAACTTCATTCACCGATAAAAGTGACTTATCAAAGTGATTTTAATTTTTCTGACTGGTTTGGCACACCGATGAAATCCACATCAAATCAACAATAATTTTCTATTACGTAGTAAATATCTTAATGATAAAAATTAACTGGTACTCGGTGTTAGACAGTATTATTATGGGCATATTTATTTAAGATAAAACATATACTGGAGTAAAAACCATGCTTGTTAGAAATTGTATCTCTGCTGCTGCAGCTGTTATTTTAAGTGTATTGACAGTAACGTCACATGCAAACAATGGTAGTAACACAGGTCATAACTGGATGCCTAAGCAATCAGATAATACATATTGGCAGGCACCAAATTTCAATTTCCCAGCTAACCAAAACACTGCGCCACCCGCCTACCATCCACCACCTCAACAAAACAGAGCTTATCAACAACCTCCACAATATTATAGACAAGCACCGCGCCCAGCATACAATTATCCTGCACCAAATTATCACCCTCATATGAGGAATAATCAGGCGCCTGCTTACACTAGACAATATAACAACGTTCCAGCCAAACCACATGTAAATAACAGTTATCCACCGCCACCGCCTGGCCCTTATAGCGCGACTAATAGACCTAATAATAACGCGCCCGTTTATAACAGACCTAATTACGCCCCGTATCGTAATAATAATGGCTGGAATAATAATAATTTCTGGGGAAAAAGTGGTCCCGGTACATGGGCGCAGCCTAACAAACGAAACATGGAACAAGGTTGGGACGATATGATTAATGCGCCAGGCCGAATGGGCGAGATGCCAGGTGGCTGGACAGCACCCGAAGTTACCATGCCTAACCCTATCGACATGGGCGATCAGATGCAGGACAATGTAAAAGACTTACCTGAACAGATTCGCGATATGAATGTTGGTAATTAAACAAGTAAGTAAAATAGTTACGTGGTTAGTTTAAATCGTTTAACCAATGCGCTATCTTTTTGCATACCCATTTACCATCATCAAGTGGTATGTCATGGCCAGCGGTATCATGTGTGACGATAGGCAGGTTCCAGTAGTTAGCTAATTTCTTTGAACATAGTGGGCTAACAAGCTTATCGGCATTGCTGCTCATAATTAACATGGGTGTATTCGGGCATTTATTTGGCACACGAAAACGTGTTGCTGCGAGCAATTGCCTCAGGCCATTTAATCCGGAAACAGGACATTGCTCGGCATAACGCACCCAGTTTGCAATGGTCATTTCCCTTTTCGCCGTATCCTCAGCAACAATATTTGAAATAAATTTCAAACTAGTCGTCTCTTTATGGCGAATGCTTCCTGGTATAAGTAAGGAACTAAAGACAGCAGGATACGTTGATGGCAACAACCGCTGATAAAAAGGATTTAAGCCACGCAAGCTCGTACTGATTAATATACCCGCAGCACATTCATCAGGGTGACGGCTCATCCATTCAACCGCAACCATAGCACCTAATGACAAGGCAACGATATGAACGGGTGTGGTAACACTCCTGCTACGAATAAATAACCTGAGGTCATCAACCATTGCTGTAATAGTCGTGACGCTATTCTCCTGGTAGCGTGCACCATTACCCGGGAAATCGTAGAGAAGAATTTCGTCATGAGGGAAATAACGTCGAAATTCATCAGGAAACTCACCCCAATGTCGCTGTTCACGAACAAGACCACGAAGCAAAACCCAGGTACGTTTTTTAGTCATATTGTTACCATTCGTTAACAAAAATAATTTCTTCAGTTTAAATAATTCAAAGTCGTTAACCTTGCAAACTTTCGTATAGGATTTTTTTGAATACTTCACATATTAAAAACTATTTAATTCAACTAATTACAAGAATTATTTAAAGT
>JAESSQ010000165.1 GCA_016764035.1 Gammaproteobacteria bacterium | reverse complement strand
GCTTGTAATTGTTTTAATGTGCTTTTTCCAATGAGGTTAGTAACGGGTGTCGTTGCTTGGTCTGCAATGGCATCACCAAATGCACGTTCTTCTTTTGCCGGGCCGCCAGTCAATACGATGTTTAAGTTGTGATTTGCAGCGGCATAATCAATGGTAGCGGCATAGTGTTGAATGTCCCAGTTGCGCCAGTTATTCGCCCGTACACTGGTGCATGGGTTTATAACGAGCGTTGGTTTGTCACCAAGTGTTTGTGTGGCATATGCAACGTCATCGTCTGATACGGGAATGTCCCAGCGATAAACTTTTTCATCAATGCCAAGTGTTTGTAGAAATTGAAAAAAAGTATCGATGACATGAACACGTGCGTCGCCCGAAATAGACGCGTTGGTGAACAAATGTTGAAAATCGCGTGAACGGGCTTTATCGAAACCTATTTTAGTATCCGCCCGAATTATCAAGCTAGCAATACTGGCACGTAATGCTGCCTGCATGTTAAGTAATACGGTGAAACGTTTTTTCGAAAGCGTAGCACGTAGTTTGGCGTATTCTTGCCAGCCATTTTTTTTATCGAATACGATAAATTGTATGCCCTCGATATCACTAACTAATGCTGCTTCAGCCTTGCCGATAATCCACGTGATCTCAGTGGTCGGCCACACTTTTTGGAGTGTGCGAATGATAGGTAGAACATGCGTGACATCACCGATTGCAGATAATCGTAATATACAGATTGATTCAGGTGGGGTGTCTAAAGGTAAAGGCATGAGTTTTTATGTTTTTTTATAGTTAAGCCTTAAATAACATTCTGGCACTCTCTAAGTCGGCAGGTGTGTCGACGGCAAGTCCCTGATAGTCGTCGAGTGTTGTGACATTAATTGAAATGCCGTGTTCTAAGGCGCGTAACTGTTCTAGTTTTTCTGTCTGTTCCAAAGGTGTTTGCTCTAATTGCATAATGTTGTCTAATGTTTCACGTGTATAAATATAAACGCCAATATGAATTTGACCGGTATCTGCGATATCCCCATTTTGCTGTACGGGAATCATATTCCTTGAAAAATACAGTGCGTTGCCTGTGGTAGAGGTGACCACTTTTACGTTAGATGCAGCGGTTAATGACTCTTTATCGGTACACCAGTGCGAGAGTGTCCCCATCTGGGGATGTTTCTGCTTAGTGAATTTATCGACTAGCAGGTCTATGTGTTCTGGGTTTAATGTTACTTCGTCACCCTGTATATTGACGAAAATATCGCCATCAGTGTGTTGCATATATTCAGCGATACGATCCGTGCCGGAAGTGCAATTTTCTGATGTCATGGCAACGTTGTAGCCTGCAGCATTAATAACGTCGAATATGCGTTGGTCGTCTGTTAGCACCACTACGCTAGATAATGTTTTGGCCTGTATGGCTTTTTCCACTACACGAATTATCATGGGTTTGCCAGCAATATCACAAAGTGGTTTGCCGGGTAGTCGTGATGAAGCATAGCGTGCAGGGATACAGCCTATAATTTTTCGTGTGTCAGACATGGTGTGTGAGGGCTACTATTATGTTTTGCTAAGTTAGATTTCGATATTCGCAATATCGGTTAAATATGCGTATTATCGCCTAATACATTGTTGAAAAACAGCATAATTATCCTGATTTTAGTTATACGGTAACGTTTTTGAATACTCAGTTTAAAGTTAAAATAATAGGCAGCGCATTTCTTCTATTTGATGCCGATATCTTTTGTTCGCCTACATTGCAATTGTTTGATACTGATTATCACACTAAACAAGTGTCGCAGCAAAATATATTATCCAGTCAGTCAGATACAGTTGCTAGCGAAGGGATAGGTAGGGCAAAAGTTGTATATTTTTCAGATGAAGATAAATCTTTTGTATTAAAACATTATTATCGAGGAGGCCTGGTTGCGTCTATCGTGAAAGATAGTTACATTGGTTTTGACCCCGATAAAACGCGCGCTTTTCAAGAGTTTCGATTATTGAAAAAAATGCAGGAACTAGAATTGCCGGTGCCGGTAGCGGCTGCTGCGTGCGCTGTAAAGGGACTTTTCAGTTTTCGTATGGACTTGATTACCGAAGAGATAAAGAATGTAAAAACACTGGCTGACAAATTGTCGGGCCAGCCGTTGACGCAAGATCGCTGGAATAGTATTGGAGCCTGTATCAGGCTGTTTCACTTACATGATATCTATCATGCTGATTTAAATACAAGAAATATATTGCTAAATGATAAGGATGAAATTTATATAATTGATTTCGACAACAGTTATTTTCGACGTGGTGAAAATGCCTGGAAGATGGCGAATCTTTTACGTTTGAAGCGTTCGCTGCTTAAGTTTAAGGAGAATACCGACAGCTTCTGTTTTGATGAAAAAAACTGGTCAGCCTTTTTGGCGGGCTATGAGCAATAAGTTATTTTGGCCTTGAAATATGTTCCGGAACAATTAATTTCGTATAGTTATTAAGTATATCCTTGGCCTTAAGTGATAGTTTTTTTGTATTGTTTATCAACGTTGTTTTACGTGTTTTGTTTTCAAGCAGTGATGATAAGGTGTTACTTAATTCAGGCATTGTTGTGACTTGTAAAATTGCCTCGTTGGTAAGTAGTAGTTCTAGTTCTTCTTGAAAATTTTCCATATGTGGGCCAGTTATAATTGCACAGTTAAAGCTGGCAGGTTCCAATATATTGTGGCCGCCGATCGGTACAAATGACCCACCCATGATGACGAGCTGTGCATCGGAAAAATAATCTTTTAACTCACCAATTGTATCGAGTAGGTATACTTTTGTTTGCTCTGTTACGCGGTCATTTTTACTTCTAACGGCAAGGTTATCGCAATTGATTTGCTTTATGATGACATGCCTGCGTTCGGGGTGGCGTGGTGCGATGATGAGAAGTTCGCTGCGGTTCAGTGTTTTCCATACGTTATAGATCTGTAGCTCTTCTGTATTATGTGTGGAGGCAACGAGAACATAGTCTCTGCTGTTTATGTTTAAGGCCTT
>JAESSQ010000164.1 GCA_016764035.1 Gammaproteobacteria bacterium | reverse complement strand
CGATAAGGGACTTGGGGATCGACTGCATGGCGGCGAGAAAAAACAGAAAATTATAACTCACCTGTTTCCATGCGGCAGCCACAATGACCAGGAACATGGCTTCACCACCATTGAGTTTATGGTTCCAGTCATAGCCAAAGGCATCGAGCGCGTAAGCTATGATGCCTAAGGTGGGATCAAACATAAACAGCCACAAGGCACCGGCGATGACCTGCATTCGGTCGATTATGTATTGCGTCAGCAAACCAACGGGACGTCCGGTAGCACCTTTTTTAGCACCGCTTTTCCATGCTACGCCAGCGACATCAAGATGTGCCCAGTGGTATTTTTTGGTAAAACGTGAGAGAAAACATGCAGCTGTAATGGTGCCTGCGCCTTTACCACCAATGTTTGCCATATCTGCAAAGTTACTGTGTAATTGCTCCTGGTAGTCGTCCCACAACGGTAATTGCCAGCAGCGGTCGCCACAGTTTTGACCTGCTGATAATAAATCATTCGCCAATGGATTGTGGTTGCTAAGTAAGCCGGCGGGGTGTGCGCCTAATGCGACGATGCAAGCACCCGTTAAGGTGGCGATGTCGATGACCACGTCGGGTTTGAATTTTTCTGCGTAGGTTAAGGCGTCACATAAGATAAGTCTGCCTTCTGCATCGGTGTTTAATATTTCGATGGTTTGCCCAGACATGCTGGTGACAATATCACCCGGGCGCGAAGCGATGCCATCGGGCATGTTTTCTACGGTAGGGATAATGCCGATAATATTGATGGGTAGTTGCAGTTCAGCGCAGGCACTAATCGCGCCGAAAACACTGGCAGCACCACACATGTCGTATTTCATTTCATCCATGCCGGCACCAGGTTTTAGGCTGATGCCGCCAGAATCGAAAGTGACGCCTTTACCGACCAGTATGATAGGTGCCTGACCTTTTTTGCCAGCACTGTACTTCATGGTAATCAGTTTTGCTGGTTCACGGCTGCCTTTAGATACGGATAGCATTGAACCCATTCCTAATTTCTCCATATCTTTTTCTTCGAGCACGGAGGTTTTTAATTTGTCGTGTTGTCTGGCAAGTTTGCGAGCTTGTTTGGCTAAATAGTTAGGCGTGCAAACATTGCCAGGCAAGTTGCCTAAATCTTTTGCTAGCGTTATACCCGCAGCAACGGCCATGCCCTGGCGAACAGATTGCTCTCCTTTCATGAGTTGGCCGCGTGCTTTGACACTGAATATAAATTTTCTTAAGGGGCGGCGGGTTTGTTTTTTATCAGACTTAAGTATATCAAAACGATATAACGTTTCGCTTATTGCCTGTATAGAGTGTTGAATTTTCCAGTGTGTGTTTTTTTGCTTAACAGCGATTTCCGTGAGGTAGGACGCAATTTCTGTGGCACCGCTGGTTTGCAGTGTGTTTACCATGGTGCTGTTTATTTTGTAAAAGGTGTTTGCGTCGATGCTTTTTTCCTTACCACAACCAATCAATAATACGCGATCGCATAGGGTGTTTTTGACATTATGTAAGAGTAGGGTGTTACCTAAATCACCTTCGATTACGCCACGTCTTAGCAAATTTGAAAGATAACCATCACTGACTTTATCAATTATTTTTGCTGAGGCTGAAAGTTTTCTTGATGCGTAAACTGGTACGACAACACAACCGATACGTTGTTTTTCAGGGTTACCGCTTTTAACTGTATATTCCATGGATGCTCCAATAAATAATAGCGTTATATATTATGGTGAGTAAATGTAGAGATGCTCTGATTGTATGCAATTTATGGCATTGAGGGTAGTCGTTAGTTACAATTTTTAGGTCGATTATTGTTTATCTTTCAATCCGTAGCCGATTGTATAACTTTTCAGGTTAAACTCTGTCAGATAATACTCTTGATGCAGTAATTTTTAGATATAAAAATAATAATGAAACTGACCATAATCGATAAATATATCGCAAAAGAATTACTGCTCGTATTTTTGTCGGTCTATTTTGTATTATTACTTATCGTACTTAGTACCGAAGTTGTGCATCTTTTAAAGTGGGTGTCTCAAGGTGTTATACCCCTTAGTGCATTTATCTCATATTTGGCGAACAGTTTTTTTGAATTCAGTGTTGTTCTCATACCACTAAGTTTATTGATGGGGATTTTGCTGGCTTTTGGTCGGCTTTATAGTGACAGTGAGATGGCGGCAATTATGTCAGCAGGCATTGGTCCACTGCAATGGTATCGGCCATTGATGCTCGTCGCTATTCCTATTACGTTAATACTGTTTCTATTGTTGGCGTTTGTGAAGCCAGTAATCAATTACCAGCGAGCGCAACTTCATGCGGAAATTCGTAGTCAGTCAAAACTCGACACGTTAATGGTGGGGCAGTTTAATCGTGCTAAGAGTATTGATGGTGTTTTGTTTTTGGAGTCGCCACCCGGTGAACTGAAAAATAGTATTGAAAATAATGATACAGCGAAAAACGACGCTGTCGTAGACAATATATTTTTTCAACAGTTTCGCCAGCAGACCAGTTATGTCGATCTGGCGCAAGGCATTAGTAGTTTATATAATGATGAAGGCCGGCGTTATGTGGTGATGCATAAAGGCATACATTATGTGGGTAACGCCGGTGATGCTGATTATAAAATTATTAAATACGAAGAGTATGGTGTGCATATCAATAAGAAAAGTATCGCGCCGCATCAATCAGTTAAGTCTAAGCCCTTTATTGAGCTTTGGCAGTCGACAGAACCTGCTGAACAGGCAGAATTACAATGGCGAATTACCTTGCCGATAGCAACGCTTATTGTGGCTTTTATGGCATTGCCATTAAGTCATACTAATCCACGTAGCGGACGGTATTCAAAGCTGGCAGTTTCGCTGATTATTTATTTGTTGTATTCAAATCTTCTTGGTGTGGGAAAAACCTGGATTGTACAAGAAAAAGTTCCAGTATGGATTGGCACCTGGTGGGTACATTTAATCGCTATCATTTTCACCTTGATATTACTTAAACATTACGGTTATTTGACAGGCATCAGACAAAAAACTGTGAGTGTGCGAAATGATTCTTGATCGTTACATTGCTAAAACGGTGATAGCTGGTTGTATTCTTGCCAGCTTTGTCATGCTATCGATCTTTGCTTTTGTTGATTTTGTCGGACAACTTAGCGACGTTGGCAAGGGTGATTATGGTGCACTGGAAGCAGCTGTTTTTGTCCTGCTACGTTTACCACAGCGCTTATACGAACTCTCGCCTTCGATATTGCTACTTGGTGGGATTTTATCATTAGGTACACTGGCAGCAAATTCTGAATTGATTGTAATGCGTGCATCAGGGGTTTCAATACTACGTATAACACGGTCGGTACTACAAACCGGATTAATATTAGCGATATTAGTGGCTCTGCTAGGTGAATATTTGGTGCCATCAGCAAGTCGTACAGCGATAACTTATCGTGCAGAAGCCATAGAGAAAAAACTTATCGTCAGTGGTTCAAGAGATATTTGGGCACGAGATGACAATCGTTATATCAATGTGAAAAAGATTTTGCCGGATCATCAGTTACGCCAAATACGTTTATACGAACTGGATGATAATCGTCAATTACGTTCGATTACTTATGCGGAGCGTGCGCAATATAAAAATGATGTGTGGGTGTTGAATAATATCAAACGTTCAGATATTTCAGCTTCAGGCGTAGAGACAACGTACCAACAAGAACTCATATTAAAGCGGCTACTCTTGTTAGAATTGTTTTCGGTGTTGGAGTTAGAGGCCAAAGACATGTCTGCATTAGAGTTGCTTACCTATAGCCAATACTTGCAAAAAAACAATGTGGATAATGGCCAGTATTTGCTCTCATTCTGGATAAAAGTGTTCACACCATTAACTTGTCTTGCCATGTTAATGATTGCGATGCCTATCGTCTTTGCGACCACGCCGCGCAGTGGTGGTGCAGGGCAACGTGTCATGTTAGCGGTTGTTATAGGTATCGTTTATTTTGTGATTAATCGTTCGGTTAATCATCTGGGTCTGGCGATGAATATTATGCCGGTAATAAGTGCCTCATTACCATTGATTGTTGTTGTGTTAGTTAGTTTGTATTATTTGAAAAAAGTACGTTAGCTTTTTTAAACTATTGATCTTTCAGGTCGACCAGTACGGTCTTACTGACTATGTCGTGCCAGCATCGTTTTTTATTGTCGAACAGTGACCATAAAAAACCCAAGCCAAAAAATCCCCAGGAAAAAATAGCGCAGCCAAATCGTATGGCTGTGGTTTTCCAACTTACCACGTTGTTATCTACGGCGAGTAACTGCATCTTCCAAGTTTTCATACCAAGAGTTTGGCCGTTGTTTATCCAGAACCAGGCAAAATATAAATAACTTAAGCTGAAAACAGTCATCACAAATAAGGGGTAGAGTGTATCGTCAGGTTCAATAGCTTTGCCATGATTTAAAGCGGTAACTATCGCTGAAACAATAAACAAAATAGCGATTAATAAAAAACCATCATAAAGCATTGCAAAAAACCGTCTGAATATACCTACGTTCGGTGGATTTTTTATGGGGCAGTCATGTGCTGCGTGATTGTTTTTTGTATCTGTCATGTATGCGCCGTTTTTTGGTTTTGCTGAATTAAAAAGTAGATAAATGTGATGTAAGTATGTTTACGTAATAAGTACATATATTAACAGGAATACTTGTAATTGATTAAGCATGTTATATGCTCATTATTAGGTGTATCTCCCTGTGCATGCTTTATCTCACCGTGTCAGGCTAATTTTATAAAACAAAACCTTTTAAAACAGAAAATTTAACGAGAACAAAACATGAGACTAGAAATCAAGATTATTAGCGCAGTCATATTATCTATGCTTTCACAAGTAACAAGTGCTATTCCGTTTACATTCGAAGCGCGATCTTTAGGGATGGGGGGCGTTTCTGTTGCAACCGCAGATTTGGCGACAGCTGCATGGGCAAATCCAGCGATGTTAACAAATCAGCGACCAGGAGATGACTTCTCGCTACTCATCGGTATAGGTGCGTTTGTGAGAGATAATGATGACTTACTAACCGATATTGACGATTTTCAGGAAGCTGATAACCGTCGATAAATAGCAGTAAATTCTGGTGCTGTTGGTGCTGCTGATGCTACACAAGCTTTGTTAGATATGCAGTCGATTATTGGAAATGTCGATGGCAAGGTTATCGCACCCGAAGTGACAGCGGTATTTGCTATGGGTATTGCTTTTGATGAGTTTGCTATGGCAGTAAGTATTCGTAGTGATGCAATTGCTGGTGGTGTAGTGACTGATATATCCAGTGCCCCGGCTGAGGTTATAAGTGACCAATTCAATATCTTAAATATTGAAGGTGTCCTGGCGACAGAGTTTGGTGTTTCTTTTGCAAAAAAATTCTGGTGGTTTGATAAAAAAGTTTCTATCGGTATAAAACCAAAAGTGGTTGATTTACGTGCTTTTACTTTTCGTGAATCTATTCTTACCGCATCAGCAGGTTTTGATAATGTAAGTGACGAGGATAATAAAGTTGATCTTGGTACCTTTACCAGTGTTGATTTAGGCGTAGCTGTAGATCTTACTGATACGGTTCGTCTTGGTTTAAATATCAGAAATCTGTTAACGGATGATTTTGATTTGGGTGGTCAAACATTAAATTTTGATACGGAAGCACGTATTGGCGTATCTTATCACAATCGTTTTTATACATTAGCGGTAGATTATGATTTGATTGAAAATGAACCGTTGTTAGCAAATGATGCATTTAATGGTTTGAAAACACAGTACCTTGCAATCGGTGCCGAATTTAATGCTTTTGATTATGCACAGTTACGCATTGGTGCGTTAACAAATTTAGCGAGTGGTATTTCTGGTGGTGCTAAAGATATTGTATATACGGCAGGTATAGGGTTTTGGTTAGGATTCAATCTTGATATTGCTGCAACGATTACTGATAATTCTATCGGTGGTTTTTTACAAACTGGCTTTAAGTTTTAAAATGTTTTTTTAAATAAAAAAATTAATATTTAATATTT
>JAESSQ010000163.1 GCA_016764035.1 Gammaproteobacteria bacterium | reverse complement strand
GCGACCGGTTTTGATAAATTTGATGAAATGACTACGGGTTTGCAAGAAGCTGATCTGGTAATCGTCGCTGGCCGTCCGTCGATGGGTAAAACCACATTTGCCATGAACATCGTCGAGAATGCAGCCATTGCAGATAAACAGCCAGTCGCTGTTTTCAGTATGGAGATGCCTGGTGATTCGTTAGCTATGCGCATGATTTCATCTCTGGGACGGGTTGATCAACACCACATTCGCACCGGTAACCTCACCGATGAAGATTGGGCGCGAATTACATCGGCGATCCATATTCTCTCTGAAGCAAAAATCTTTATTGACAATACACCAGCGTTATCACCAAATGAAATAAGGGCTCGAGCGCGACGTCTAAAACGTCAGCATGGTCTGGGTCTTATCGTTATTGATTATTTGCAGCTGATGCAGGTGCACGGTAGCAGTGAGAACAGGGCAACGGAAATTTCCGAAATATCTCGTAGTCTTAAAGCCATGGCGAAAGAATTAAAAGTGCCGGTTATCGCTTTATCACAGTTGAACCGTAGCCTTGAACAACGTCCAGATAAACGCCCGGTAATGTCTGACCTACGTGAATCCGGTGCCATTGAGCAGGATGCGGATTTAATTGTTTTTATCTATCGAGATGAAGTTTATAACGAGGACAGTCCGCAGAAAGGCGTGGCTGAAATTATTATTGCAAAACAACGTAATGGACCTATCGGAAAATCGCTGCTCACCTTCCTTGGTAAGTACACCAAGTTCGAAAATTATATTCCTGAAATGTACGATAATGATGGCTATAGCTAGCTCTGCAATATGAGCGAGCGGTCATCGAAGCGCTGGCGGCGAGCCACGATATCAATCAATGAACGTGCATTAAAAAATAATCTACATAAAGTTCGAGAGTACGCACCTAACAGCAAGGTAATGGCTGTCATTAAAGCTGACGCCTATGGCCATGGCATGTTGTCAATTGCAAAACAACTGGTCGATGCAGACCTGTTTGCGGTTGCTATGCCTGCAGAAGCATTTGCTTTGCGCGCTGATGGCTGCACTATGCCTATCGTGGTCTTGCATGGTTTTGTTGATATGGCTGAACTTGAACAGTTCGCAAAACAGAATATATCTACGGTAGTGCATCAACGCGAACAACTGGATATATTGTTAGCGAATGATATTTCAAAACCGATAGACGTCTGGATAAAAATAGATACGGGGATGCATCGCTTAGGTATTTCTGATGCCGAAGTAGGTACGTATTTTGAGCCGCTGCGTAAATGTAAAAATGTAGCGAACATTTATATGATGAGCCACTTTGCGAATGCGGACGATTCGAAAAATTCATTAAATAATATTCAGTTAGAGTTGTTTCTTAATGTTATTTCTTACTATGACGCTGCCTGCAGTATGGCTAATTCTGCAGCTATAATAGGTTTGCATAAAAGCCATTTTGAAATAGTTCGCCCCGGCATCATGTTGTATGGCTCCTCACCTTTATGTGGCACGTCTGCTACAACGTTAGGTCTGCAAGCTGTGATGCAGTTTGAGTCCAGACTGATCGATATCAAAGTGGTTAAGGCAGGCGAATCTATCGGTTATGGCAGTCGCTATACGGCGGATAAAGATGTAACCATGGGTATTGTCGCTGTAGGTTATGGTGATGGTTACCCGCGACATGCTAAAAACGGTACGCCTGTCTGGATAAACAATCAGCGCTGTGCTTTGCTAGGGCGTGTATCAATGGACAGTCTATGTGTCGACCTAACTTCAGCTGACGTGAATATCGGTGATCGCGTCGTACTTTGGGGCAAAGAGTTAAGTGTGGACGAAATCGCTCAATTTAGTGACACCATTGCATACGAACTGTTATGTAGTGCTGGCGCTGCATCTCTGTAAAACAAAAATTTTAAGACTATATTGTTAAACCTCATGCTGAGATATTGTCCGAAAATTGGTCTATTCTCTGGTGGATATGTTTGTGCTTGCAAGCATAAAAAATAGCTTGGTAAATATAATAATTATAAATACGAGTACAGAGAGACGTTGGAGCAATATATGCTAAAAAATAAATTCATGGCTGATGGAAATATAATTAATAAATTTTTAATAGCGAGTCTAGTTGCCTCGGTATTAACACTCACTGCTTGTGGAACTGGGAAGACAAGTATGTTCCGCGGTGGTGAAAGTCATTCTGCTGTATACAGTGCTTCTGGACCAACCAGTTTGGATACGCTGGACTGGAAATACAGCGCACCGGATAAAACCTATTCATCTCCCGTTGTGGTAGATGGAATGATTTACCTTGGCAGTAATGACAAACACCTGTACGCAATCGACCAATATACTGGGCAGAAAAAATGGCGTTTTAAGACGGGTGGCAACATAGAGTCAACACCTGCAGTTGCTAACGGTATTATTTATGTTGGTAGTTGGGATAAGACCTTATATGCAATAAGACAAGATACGCGTGCCATTGTCTGGAAGTATAAAACGAATGGCCCGATTTCTTCATCACCTATAATTTCTGACGGTATTATCTATTTTGCCAGTGAAGATGGCAGCCTGTACGCTGCGGATATGGAAACCGGTTTTAGAAAGTGGAGCTTTAATGCAGGCGCAGCTATATACAGTTCGCCAGCTCTCCAGGGTGATTACCTCTACTTTGGTACGCTTAAAGGAGACTTTTTTGCAGTTAACCGAAATACTGGGCAGGAATACTGGCGTTTTAAAACCAGGGGGAAAATTCATTCATCACCTTCTGTAGATTCACGCAACGTCTATTTTGGTAGCGACGACAAACACGTATATGCCGTCAATATTCATACCGGTCAACAAGCCTGGGAAAAGAAAACAGCGGGTCCGGTATTGTCTTCGCCTGCAGTGTACAGTGACAAAGTGTTTATCGGTAGCAAAGACGGTTATATCTATGCTTACGATACCGAAGATGGTACGAGAGAATGGGAGTATCGCACGGAAGGTTCAGTGTTTGCGCCTGTCGTTGTTGCATCGAATACAGTTTATGTAGGTAGTACGGATGGTAATTTATACGCGTTAGATGCTGATGAGGGTCGCCTACGTTGGAAATATAAAGTAGATGGTAATATCTATTCTTCAGCGGTTGTTGATGATGGTCGGATATATTTTAATAGTGTAAGCGGTTCTTTATACGCGGTTAAATAAGACTTCTTATTCATGCCACTCTGCTTTTCGGCAGAGTCCGGAAAAATGACAATAACGACAAACAGTAACGTCACCCCATGCATGCATGGGGTGTTTCTTTTTCATTTGTGAAAATAATTTTATTAATCGTTGTTTATTTTGTTCTCTATTAATCGTCAGGTTCTCATCTGACAGAAATGACTTTGTTTCTACTTTTTGTTTTGATGAGTCGATCGAGAGATGGCTGACCTCACTGGCTTCACTATCCAGTAGAGCGTAGGTGGACAGTTGTACGTTTTCACCAATATAAACATCATCCTGTTTTGCTGTTTTACCGGTCTTGTAATCGATAATGGTATGCGTGTTATTTTCTTTGTTTTGATCAATGCGATCCAGTCTGCCGTATATAGTTACCGATTCGTCAGGTGCTATGTTCAACGGTATTTCAAGGTGTTCTTCGCAGAGATAAATCGACCAATCTAATTGATGTTGTATTTGCCAGTTGATATAGGACGGAATATGTTTTTGCCAGCGATATAACCAGCTGCGATGTAATACGTTGTTATCCAGGTCTGAAGAAAAGACTTTTTTCGATAACTTTTCTAAAAATTGCTGTGCCTCTTTGCGATTTACTTCGCTTATTATATGGCTAAATGCTTTGCCGTATTTTTTATGGCCGTTATGAAAACTTTGTAAAATCGTGTGGATACGTTCACCATAGTCTGATTTTTTTAGTTCGTCGCTCAATTCTTCTAAGGGCTTTAATTGCAGTGCGTCGGCACTAAAATACTGGTAGGGGCAGTTGATTATTCGTTGGTAAGCGCTGGCAGATATTCTAGTAGGAACGCTATCAACAGGCATAGGCGGTGCTGGTTGGGTCGATTGCTCCAGCCGGGCCGCATCATCATTACTGTCAATTACAGGATGTATGTTGCTTAGACTTTCTCGTACCAGATGTTGTAGCTGCAAGTTCTCTGACTTTTTATCAAAGCTAAGCTGGTAAAAGTTCACCAATAATTCTAACCAGGGTGAGACGGGTTTCTCTTCACCTTTTTCTTCATTGCAGGCGGTTAATAAAATATCAGGTGCTGCCATTAGGGTACGACTGAAAAGCTCAAAGCGTTGTTCGCGTTGCATCTCCCAAGTGGTTAATCCTAGTGATGCGCGTACAGCCTGATTAAAGAAGGGCAGGTTATGTGCGCTACCAGGAAAATGTTGTGTTTCAACGGCGGCGAAAATAATGCAATCAAAACGACAATGAGATGCTTGCTCGAGCGTCATTAATTGTACGCTGGTATTTTTGGTGACAGGTGTGAAATGTTGCGATTCAAATGCCATGCCTAACCAGAGTCTGCAGTCATTCCAGCTTAATGTCGGGTCTGCATGGCTGATGCTTTGTTTGAGAGAGGCAAATGTATTCAATAGCAGTAGGCCAGCATCATCACGTTGAAAACCTTGTAACACTCCCAGTTCATGAAGGCTATCAATTAACGCCTCGAGGAACGTCGACAGGCGAAGCTTATTGTTTTCAGAATGCAAGGTGCGTAATCGCTTTGCCGTTTGTTGAATAAAAGTAAGTGTATCCGTAAGTTCGTCGTAGCTATTTGTCGGCCAATGACTGAGGCGGTTTAAGCGCTCTTTTAATTTGGCTTTGTATTTGTCGATATTGCTACTTACATTTTCATGGAAAATTAAATCATGTTCAAAACGATAAATATTTTTTCTAAAAGTATCATCGTTGTCGCCATGTTTACTTTCAATATCGATGAATGGCGATTTCAGGCAGTCCAGTAAGGCATAGGCAGAAAAATCTTCCTCGATACATTCCAACCAGCGTTCGATAATGGTCGCTGCTTGCGTAGTCGCCAATGACCAACCCGCTCTATCTTGTAACGGTATGTTGGCGCGCTCGAGCAAGGCGCGTAAACGACGTGATATTTTTCGGTCTTCACAGATGATAGCTATGTTGTTTTTGCCATCTAATACTTTCAGTCGAATATAATAATCAATAGCACGTAACTGTGCTTCTTCATTGTTTGCTAAATACGTGGAAAAGGGGATGTCGTCAGCGGTGTTATCAGGGTGGTTTTTGCTAAAACGTAAGGCGCGTTGTTTTATCGAAAGTGTCGATTGCGTAAAACTTTCCCTGATGAAGTCAGCATAGACGTTTTCATTTTCTGTATCAGTGTTTATATTGTCTGATTCAACGGCACTTGCATAATCGATAATATGACACTGTTTGTTGTTGACTAAATGATTAATAAATTGGCGTTCTGTTTCTGTGTATTGAGACTGCCCAAGACAGATAAACTGTTGTTGTGCGCTGATGGCTGTATGTGCATGTTTTAACCGACTAAGGTAGTCAGCCGTTTCGTCATAGAGTTTATTTTCATGCAGTTGTTTTTGCCACGCATGCCACAAGGTGTAAACCAGTTTGCTTTCATAGAGTAGGTGCTCGTGTTCTGTGCCATATGCTTGCTGAAGTCGCTGCTGTAGTTCTTCTTCGGTGGCGAAAAAATTTGTCTGGTTTAAGCTGAGTTCATCAAAAAGAGAGAGTAGTGCCTGTGTAACCTGCCATTTATTTTCCTCTTTAAACAGGTTAGGGTACTGTTGTAGGGCCTCGATAAAGAGAAGCTGGCGAGCATATTCACTGATGATCTGATAATTAGCATGTTGATTGCTGACGGATTGCATCGTCCAAGCCTTTAAGGTTCCCGCCCAGGGTGGAATAATGGCAGGCGTTTTAGTATTGAGCGAACGACAAAGCGCTTCGTTGAATTGTGGTGTTACCTGCGAGTGAGGCAGCAGCACAACCAGGTTTGAAAAGTCAGGTGCCTGGCTGCTGTATTTATCAAAAATGAACGCAGAGGTATGTTGAAGTATATCTTGATAAGGAGGTCTACTATATGTAGACAACGGAGTCGCAGTATCTATAGGCACTAATACCGCGCCTTATCTTTCCAGATATTTTAATTTATCGGGCTTGCCTTCCCATTCCGTGGCATCGGGCGGTGACTCTTTACTGACGTTAATCACCGGCCATTCAAGGCTTAATTCTTCGTTAAGCTCGATAAAGTGTTCCTGGCCTTCTGGTACGTCATCATCTGCAAAAATAGCACCGATAGGGCACTCAGGCTCGCATAGAGTGCAGTCGATGCATTCTTCAGGGTCAATGACCAGAAAGTTTGGTCCTTCATGAAAACAGTCAACAGGGCAGACGTCCACACAATCCGTGTGTTTGCATTTAATACAATCTTCAACAACGATATAGGTCATAACAATATTTCGAAAAATTTATTGATTACATCATGTACGGGTAGATTCCCGCTTTATGATTAATAGTATGGTGTATGTAGAATTTTACCATAGTCATACAAACAAACATCTCAACATGGTCTAAAATTAGTTAATTATTTAGATATAGTTAAAGGAATTTTCATATGAGTGTTATTCGTACAGCCGTTTTTCCTGTTGCAGGTTTGGGTACGCGGTTTTTACCCGCAACTAAGGCAATTGCAAAAGAAATGTTAACCGTGGTTGATAAGCCGCTAATCCAGTACGCTACCGAAGAAGCTGTTGCAGCTGGCATTAAAACGCTGGTGTTCGTAGTTGGTCGGACAAAAAATGCGATTATTGATCATTACGATAAGGCGTATGAGCTTGAGACCGAATTGAGGCTACGTAATAAAACTGAATTGTTGAAAATTGTCGAAGAGGTTAAACCGGCAAATATCAATTGTGTTTTTATTCGTCAGTCGGAGGCGCTGGGTCTTGGTCATGCCGTATTGTGTGCAGAACCTGCGGTTGGCAACGAACCCTTTGCAGTCATCTTGCCCGATGATCTAATCTATAACAATGGTGGCGCGGGTTGTATCCAACAGATGGTCGATGTTTATAACAGAAAACAGGGCTGCGTGATTGGCACACAGACAGTGGCAATAAGTGAAAGTGTTAATTATGGCATGGTGGCTGGGCCAAAACTTGAAGATAAATTGTCGCGCGTCGATGAGATAGTAGAAAAACCAGCACCTGAAAATGCGCCGTCAGACCAAGGTGTTGTCGGTCGTTATATCTTGACGCCCGCTATTTTTGATAAGCTTAGAACCACTGAGCGTGGCGCAGGAAATGAAATTCAGTTAACGGATGCTATTGCTGATTTACGAAAAGATGAAGAGATTTACGCTTACAGTTTTGAAGGTCGAAGGTTCGATTGTGGTAGTAAAATCGGGTACTTAGAGGCTAATATTGAGATAGCACTTCAGCATGAAGAAATGGCTGAAGGCTTTAAGAAATACCTTAAAGGCTTAAAATATACGGACTAATTGTCAATTGAACTAAATATTAGAATATATTAATATATCTTGTTTAGTACCTACTGTTTTGTAAAATAATGACAATGGAAAAATCCGTTAATCAAGCTGATAAGCAGCTCGGCAGTAAGAAAAAAATTTCACCGCTTTCCTTCATGGGCAGTTTATTTGCAGCCTGGTTTGGTGTACAGACAAAAGCCAATAGAGAGCGAGATTTTGAACAGGGCAAGTTCCATCATTTTATTATAGGTGGAATTATTTTTGCGATATTATTTGTCTTGTTTGTTGTTGGAATTGTAAAAATGGTTATGCATTTTGCCGTTGCCTAATTAGTTCTGCAAACAGTGAATTAGAACACTAAATTTTTAATGGCACGGATAGTGAATTATTTTCAGGCAATAAAAAAGCAGCACATATGTGCTGCTTTTTTGTGTACAGGATATCGCAAAGAGCCATGGATAGCGGTGCGATATATAAAGTATTTGGCTCCTCGACCTGGGCTCGAACCAGGGACAAACGGATTAACAGTCCGTTGCTCTACCAACTGAGCTATCGAGGAATTGTTCCAAGATTAAAGCACGACTTACTGCCCTAATCGGAAGGCGGTATGCTACCGATTTGGACTGCGTCGGTCAACACTTAATAAGTGTTATATAGGCGATATTGGTGTTTATTCAATCGTTTTCTTGATTCTATTTAGGGCTTTTTCAAGACTGTCCATATCGGTTGCATAGGAAAATCGTAAATAGCCAGATAAACCAAAGGCAGACCCCGGTACGAGGGCGACATCGGCTTTTTCCAACAGTAATTGTGCCAGTTGCACATCATCTTCTATACCATCCATACGGTCAATCACGTTTTGGAAATAAGCGAAGCTATAAAAGGTACCGTCACTAGGTAAAACCTCAACGCCTTCTATCTCCTTGAGTGTCTTGTAGACATAATCATGGCGTTGCTTAAACACTTCACACATGTCTTTGAGAAAGCTTTGGTCGCCTTCGAGTGCAGCTTGTGCAGCATATTGTGCGATAGAACTAGGGTTTGAGGTACTTTGTGACTGAATTTTTTTCATGCCTTTGATAATGTCAACGGGGCCACCACTGTAGCCGATGCGCCAGCCAGTCATGGAGTAGGCTTTTGATACGCCATTGATAACCACGGTTTGCGCCGATAACTCAGGGCATACACTCAAAATATTGTTAAAGCCTTCATCCGTCCAAACAATGTGTTCGTAAATATCGTCGGTCATGACAATAATATTTGGGTGTTTTAGTAACACATCAGCTAGCGCTTTAAGTTCCGCTATGCTGTAGGCTTTGCCTGAAGGGTTAGATGGGCTATTGAGAAGAACCAGCTTGGTACGGTCGCTAATTGCCTGGGTTAACTGCTCTGGCGTAATTTTAAAGTCTTGAGAAATACCGGCTTCAATGATAACCGGCGTTGCATCGGCCAGTTTCACCATGTCAGGATAAGACACCCAG
>JAESSQ010000162.1 GCA_016764035.1 Gammaproteobacteria bacterium | reverse complement strand
TGGCTGGTACCAACGGGTTTGTTAACACTTTTAACTTGATAATGTTGTGCACGGTAAGGCCGTATTTCAGGCAGTGTACACCGCCCGCATTTTCTGCCACGTTGCCGCCAATCGAGCAGGCAATTTGTGAAGAAGTGTCGGGCGCGTAATATAAACCTAGATCTTTTACCGCTTCTGAAATGGCTAGATTCCTCACGCCAGGTTGTACCACGGCGGTACGGTTGTCTGGGTCGATGGACTGGATTTTGTTAAATTTAGCCAGGCTCAGTAGTACGCCATCTTTATGTGGAAGCGCACCACCAGACAAACCAGTACCCGCACCACGCGCTACCACAGGTACTTCGTAGTCGTAACACAGTGAAAGAACGGCTTTTATCTGTTCGACATTAGCGGGGATGGCAACGGCGAGTGGTAATACTTGATAAGCGGATAAGGCATCGCATTCGTACGGTTTTAAATCTTCGGGTTCGTGAAGTAAGGCTTTATCTGACCGAGTATCAGGAAGAATTTTAGCTAATTGTTGGATGAGTTTTTGCTTGTTTTTCATAGTTGCAGTGTTTTATTTATAAGGTTGCTTTTTATACTGCTTATTTGCCAAGTCTACTTGTTTATTTTTATTGATACAGTGAACTGACATTAATAATTACCGTCTATTTTATCACTTGCGGATTCATGTGTATGGACTTACTTTGGTGTTAATGGTTTTATCATTGCACAAGAAGGTAGCGTGGTAGAATCTGTGGTATTTGAAATTAATTTATCTTTATAGGAAAAACCATTCATGTTACGCAAGGCACTATTACTAACAACATTAACTCTGCCATTTAACAATGCTATCGCTGGCGCGTTGGACTTTCGAGTAGGTAGTGACATGGCCGAGTTGTCTTATCTAACGCAAACCGCCTCTTTTGGCTATGGTGGCGCTGATATCGGATTTGGCGCATTGATTAATGATGACAATGACGTTATCGCTAACGGCACTATTCTCGTCAGCGGTAGCAGTACTGGCGACGTAAAAGCGCTGCATTTTGGTGTTGGTGCAAAAGTATATGTAGGTCTGTTAGAAGGTCCGAACAGTGATCTGGATGTCGATGGTGCTGCTGTTGCGATAGGTGGTCGTATTCGATATGTGTTTCCAGGTAATGCACCGTTAGCCGTTTTGGGTGAGGCTTACTATGCGCCGGAAGTTACCAATATTGCTGATTTTGATGGACTCTTTGAGTATCGGGTTGCATTAGAGTATGAGGTGACACCGAGTGCGCGCGCATATATAGGTTATCGAAAGCTTGAAGTTACGTTTAATGATAATGTAGAAATTGACGTTGATGACGAAGCGCACATAGGCGTGCGTTTCGAATTTTAATAGACGTTGTCAGATCCGATCTTTTGCCATATTTAAAGGGCTAAAAGCAATTCACCGCAGAGGTTTGTTTTGTTAACATCGCCTGTGGCACTGTTAACCGTATGAATTTTTTCTCTGCGCCTTCGCGTCTCTGCGGTTCAATCTTTTGATTTTGTGATATGAGGATTACTAGTAGCGAATGGTTATCATTATAAATTCCGTAAAATCTAATCTTTAGTTACTTTGTTTTTACTATTTCATCATGCAGGAAATTGAAAAATTATTGCAGATAATGGCTGATCTCCGTAATCCGGACGGTGGCTGCCCCTGGGATGTAAAACAATCATTTAAAAGTATTGCCGCATACACTGTCGAAGAAGCTTATGAAGTGGCTGACGCTATCGAACGTGAAGATATGGCTGATTTAAAAAATGAGCTGGGTGACTTATTGTTTCAAGTTGTTTTTCATGCACAGATGGCATCGGAAAAAAACCAGTTTGATTTTGCTGATGTGGTCGATGCGATAAACCATAAAATGGTAAAGCGTCACCCGCATGTGTTTTCCGATGGTGAAACGCATGATGAAAAAACGTTAAGCCAGCACTGGGAAGTACAAAAGAAAAAAGAACGTGTACTAAAAAACCAGTCTGGGGCTAAGCAGATGCTTAGTCATCTTGACGGTATTGCCAGTACCATGCCTGCATTGCGTTGGTCTGAAAAGTTGCAAAAGCGTGCAGCGCATCATGGTTTCGACTGGCGCAGTATCGCCCCCGTATTGGATAAGCTTAACGAAGAGATTGCTGAACTTAAAGCTGAAATGGCCATTAAGGATAATCATGAACGTATTGTCGATGAAATGGGTGATGTTCTGTTTTCCAGTGTTAATCTTTCGCGGCATCTTGGGGTGAACCCCGAGCAGGCTTTGCGTGATTCCAATCGAAAATTTATTTCTCGTTTCAAAATTGTAGAGCAGTTGTTGCGCGAAGATGGCAAGCAGATGGAAGAATGTGATGTTGCCGCGCTTGAAGAGTACTGGCGGAAAGCTAAGAGATTAAGGTCTTCCGCAAATAAACGCGAATGAACGCAAATTTAATTGGCATAGTAACAGTTAAGGTCTAATTTGTTTTTTAGAAACATAAGTTTTTATTTGCGTTCATTCGCGGAAAAAATAACAGGCATAAAAAGACCGGCCCAAACAAATGAGCGCGGTCTTTATGTGTTGCTGAGTTCTTCTAGATAAACAGTGACTGCGTTGCGTCAGAAGATTCTTCGAAATACGTTGCGGCGCCAACAAACTCAATTCCATCGATGAACTTACTGGTGTCGTGGCCAAATAACTCAACGGTCATCTGGCAGGCAAGGAATTTGCATTCTGCTTCCTGACAAAGTTCGCGCAGCTCCGCAATAGATGCAACGCCGCAGTTGCTGATGGTTTTTTTCATTAGGCTGGTGCAGATAGGGTCCATAAATGGAATATTCCATAACAGGTTAGGAACTTTAGGGCCGAAATCAATTTTACGTAGCCACTGTGGGCCAAAAGGCATTTTCATTGGCATATCGGGTGCAGCTGTCGGTGTTATTTTAAGTTTGTTGGTGTCCTTTAGTAACAGGTTAAGTCCATAGAAGGTGAAAAAGATGGAAACTTCCATGCCTAGTGCAGCGGCCGTGCTGGCGAGAATAAATGGAGGGTAAGCCCAGTCGAGTGTGCCTTTGGTAGCGATGATGGTTAGTTTGCGGTCAGCCATGTGTTTATCCTCTTGATAGTATTTATCAGACAGTCTTCTGACTATTGGTATTTTAGAGGGTTCAACAATACTCCAAAAGTGTTATTTATTGCAATACCCCCTAACGTATATGTTGTTACCTTAGCGCGGATGGTTTTTCAGCGCCTGCAGCCTGCTTTTTTTAAGGTCTTAAATTCATTGATGGCCTGAGACTTATAAATCTCACCACCAACATAGCCAACGATTAACGGTTTATGTGCCATGTTATTACTCTTATAGGTGCTTGATACCATTGGGGCTTAAATTTCTGTTCGAGCTTTCGTCCTACATCTTATTCCTTTTTCTCCTTTGTCTATTCGTTGTCATCTGGCGTGTTTCCAAGTGCGGTGTTTTTAGATTAGGTCGGCACTCTCGGTTGTTTATTGTTTACGGAATAGCTGTTTTTTAATAAGTAGGCTCGTAATTCGGAAATGTTTTTTATCGGTTCATCACATCGCATTCCGCTGCATGGGTAGGCGCAATCAGTATCGCCGGCAACTTTATTACTAAGTGTTGGGTGTGGTGGTTGGTCTGCAGGTATATTGTAGATAAGGGTGTTGGGCAGGTAGTGTTGTTGTGTAAGTGATGCCCAGTGTTCGCTGTCAGCAATATTGTCTGTCGAGCTGCGAATGATTAATATATTGGGTGGCAATAGGTATTCGTTGAGAGCGTTTAGCATCGCGCAATGTGAAATGGGCGTCCGGTTAATCGAAGAGCAGGCGGATTTTAGGCAATTTTCAGCAGCATGAATGTATCGCTGGTTGCCGGACAGGTAGCCTAGTCGGTTTAGCGTGAGTGCGGCAATGGCGTTGCCGGCAGGTATGGCGTCATCGTTAACGTTTTTTAATCGTTGTATTAATGCTTCATGATGGTGGCTAGTAAAAAAGAAACCACCGTAGTTAGTATCTTCAAAGTCATCCAGTAGCTTATCGGCCAATGCTAGTGTCCAGCGATAGAGTTCGTCGTCCCATTTGTTTTGTAATAATTCAAGCAGGCCATAGACGAGAAAAGCGTAGTCATCAAGATAAGCGTGGAGTCTGGCTTTGCCATCACTGTATGTGGCGAATAATTGTTTGTCTTTCCAGCAGTTATTTTTAAGGAAGTAAGCGGCGCGCGTGGCTGACTCAGTAAATTCATGTTTGTTGAGTAACCGGCCTGCTACTGCCATGCCTTGAATCATTAACCCGTTCCAGGCGCACAACACTTTTGTGTCGGTCTCGGGGTGGATGCGCTGTTCGCGTTGCTGAAACAGGTGGCGGCGAATGTCGAATAGCTGTTGACGTAGGTCTTTATTCTGAGTATCGGCTACCTCTTTAATTAATAAGGCTTCATCGATATAGCCATGTAGGTGCCAGTAGTTTTCAAAATTACTGCTTAAGTTCAAGCCAAAGCGTTTCTTGAAAATGTCGATGGCCGCAATGGATATGTTGTTATTTTTTTGTAGCTTTTCAAGCGATAGCTTTATTTCGTCATGTGGCCAGACAAAAAATTTACCTTCTGTGCCTTCGGAGTCGGCATCTTGTGACGAGTAGTAACCGCCGTCGCATGCTTGCATTTCGCGCATCGCCCAGTTTGCGGTTTCGCAGGCGGTATTAAAAAATACCTGATCTGAATTCAACTTCCACGCCTGACTATAGAGTGACAATAATGGCCCATTGTCATAAAGCATCTTTTCAAAATGTGGAATCATCCATGATTCATCCGTTGAATAACGACAAAACCCGCCGCCTAAGTGATCGAAAATGCCTCCATTGGCCATTTTGCTTAAAGTATAGAGAGCGCAATGCAAGATGCGCGAATCAGGCTGGTCGTGATTGTGTGTATAGCACCAGTGCTTGATGGCGAACTCTATGGTCGCAGGATGCGGGAATTTAGGTGTGCCGCTGAAGCCGCCATTGACAGGGTCAAACTGTTTTTCTACCTGATGTCGAGCTATATCAATCACCGCAAGGTTAAGGCTGGATGAGTTTTTGTTCACATCGGGCTTTGTCGCCTCGTATATTTTTTGGTAGGTGGCTTGTAAAGATAAAGATTGTTGAGTGATGTCAGATTGTCGCGTTAGCCAAATGTTACTAATTTGATGCAGTAAAGACGTAAATGTAGGTAAGCCATGCTTTTCGATTTTTGGGAAATATGTACCGACGAATATAGGCATATGGGTATCAGGCGTTATAAAAACAGTAAGTGGCCAGCCTCCCGCTCGTTCGGTTAGGAGTGAATGCGTATTTTGATAGATCTTATCTAAATCAGGTCGCTCCTCTTTATCTACCTTAATATTGATAAATAGTTCATTCATAACATCGGCTGTTTGCTGGTCATCAAACGATTCATGTGCCATAACGTGGCACCAGTGGCAGGCGGAGTATCCTATAGACAGCAATATAGGCTTGTTTTGTTTGCGAGCCTGCTCTAGTGAGGCTTTATTCCATGGTTGCCAATGTACCGGGTTATTTGCATGTTGTAATAAATAAGGGCTGCTTTCCTTATATAACGTATTTTTACTAAATGGTTTGGTTGTCATTATGTAGGTGGCTAGTAGTAACCTTGTATAAGGCTTATCAATTAAGGCCGCGACTAGTTAAGCATAAGTGCCTGGCTAAAGCAGCGATAGAGCAGGTGAGAAACAGTAAAAAAAGTCTAAATGTAAAGTATTTTACTTATTTTTGAATTAAAGATGTACACCGTGGTTTGTTTTATGTAGTATGCCGCTCCCGGCGTGGGGAAGGTTTCTGAAAAGTGTTGAAACTTTAAGAAAACTTGCAATCTTTTTAATTAAAGATGTACACAGTTAGCAATAATGTGTATCATGCCGCTCCCGGCGTGGAGAGGGGTTTTGAGAGCATTAAAGCTCAGAAAAAAACTTCACATCTTTCATATAAAAAAGATGTACACAGTTACTAATAATGTGTAATATGCCGGCCCGGCGTTAGGGGAAGCACTTTTAAGTTTCTTTGTTTAGCGAAAACTTAGTAAAGAAAGTTAATAATATTTTAAAAAGTGCTTGCTATGTAGTTTTAAAGACTGCTAAACTTCCGCTTCTTTGCTGAGCAGTATTATAGATTTTAACTTTCATTAGAAAGTCAATAAAATCAATGTGAAGCAAGTGTTCTTTTACAATTTGGATTAGATAGTTTGTGTGGGTGCTTGCGTTGGCGAGGTCAAGAAACAAGCTAGGCAATTGATCAATATTTAAACCTCGGTTTTTATGTTGTGATTTTAAACTAGCAATAGCGTTTCTTGTTTCTCAAAGAACAAGTTACCTAAAAGAAATAAAATTTGAGATATTAAACTGAAGAGTTTGAT
>JAESSQ010000161.1 GCA_016764035.1 Gammaproteobacteria bacterium | reverse complement strand
CAGGTAATTGCGGATATTACTTCGAGCTTTTACGGTAACAACATAATTAAGCCAGGCCGCATTGGGCCGTGAACCAGGTGACGTAACCACTTCAACGGTTTGACCGCTGTATAACGGCGTATTTAATGGCACAAAACTATGGTTCAATTTTGCTGCGACACAACTGTTACCTATATCGGTATGCACGGCATAGGCAAAATCGACCGGGGTGGCATGCCTTGGCAACTTCATAATGTCACCTTCCGGTGTATAGACATAAACTTCATCATGAAATAAATCGACTTTTACATTTTCTAAAAATTCGATGGAATCGCCCGCCGACTGCTGCATTTCCAGTATGCCAGTCAACCAGTCACGTGCTCTGGCGTGTGCGGCAACGGTACCGGTTTCATCGGGTGATTTATATAACCAGTGTGCAGCAATGCCACTTTCGGCGAACTTATCCATTTCATCCGTTCGAATTTGAACTTCCATGGGGATGCCATGCGGACCATACAGCGCTGTGTGCAACGACTGATAGCCGTTACTTTTTGGGATGGCAATATAATCTTTAATGCGTCCGGGAATCGGTTTAAACAAATTATGCACAATGCCGAATACGCGATAACAATCATCGACAGAGTCGACCACGACACGCAACGCATAGACATCGAGAATTTTACTAAACGGTAAGCGTTTATCGCGCATCTTGTTATACACACTAAACAGATGTTTTTTACGCGATGAAACTTGCGCTTCGATCGACATATCCACCAGTCTTGAGCTTAGCGCGAGATTAATTTTTTCGATTAACTCTTTACGATTGCCGCCTGATCTATTTACGGCATTTTCCAACACCACATAACGCCAGGGATGGATGGCTTGAAACACCAGGTTTTCTAATTCATGCCGAATAGTAAAGATACCCAGACGATTAGCAATAGGGATATAAATATCTAAGGTCTCCTTGGCGATACGGCGACGTTTTTCAGGCCTTAGTGCACCCAGGGTACGCATATTATGTAAGCGATCCGCCAGCTTAATCATGATGACACGAATATCTTGCGCCATGGCCAGCAAGACCTTTTGTATATTCTCGGCCTGCTGCTCAATTTTATTTTTAAACTTTATGTGCGTAAGTTTGCTAACACCCTCTACCAGATGGGCAACATCTTCACCGAACTCACTCTCAATCAACGGTCTAGTTGCTGGCGTATCCTCTATTACATCATGCAGTATGGATGCGACAATGCTTTTAACATCCATGTGCATTTCGGCAAGAATACGCGCCACGGCAATCGGATGATAGATATAAGGCTCACCTGATATTCGAACTTGCCCCTCATGTGCTTGCGCGCCAAAAAGGTAGGCGTTATAAACTTCTTTTACCTGCTCGGCATCCATGTATTGCGATATCAATTCACAGAGGTCAGAGATTAAAAATCGCTCTTCTGTTAACGGCGATGCTGTTTGTTTGGTAACGTCTGTCATTTAATATAGAGGTGTTGGGGTATTTTTCTTTGCCAAAAAAATAAGCACGTCAAACGTAAGTTTGACGTGCTTATTAAAACAGTAAACAAAATCGTTTACAGCTTATCTTTAAGATTGCCCTGCAGACTTTCTTTTAAACTGTTTTCCAATTCAGCCGTCAAGTCACCTTCTATCATTGCATCGATATCTTCCATAGCGGTTTCTTTTGGCGCAGCTAAAATTTCTTTATTGATTAAATTTTCAGCTATCTCACGCAATGCTAAAACGGTTGGTTTGTCATTATCCTCAGGCACTAATGCCTCTGCACCCATGGCTAATTGACGCGCACGTTGCGAGGCGACCAATACTAATTCGAAACGGTTTTCTACGTTATCAAGGCAATCTTCTACTGTTAGACGTGCCATATTTACTCTCCAATACTCTAAATGAGCTTATTCTTTAAATGTTAATAGTTCAGCCAACAAGTTGGCGTGTTTTTGTTGCTGTGGTTCAAACCGCATACGGTTACCCGTAATTATAGCGGCTAGATTCTGTACCGCTTCATCAAAATCATCATTGATAACCAAATATTCAAACTCAGCATAATGCGACATTTCATTAACGGCTTCTTTCATACGTTTGTTAATGACTGCTTCGTCATCTTGTCCACGACCGGTCAATCGTTCACGTAACGCCGCTACCGACGGTGGCACAATATAAATTGACTTGCAATCCGTCATCTGTTGCCGAATTTGCCTGGCACCCTGCCAGTCGATTTCCAGTACCACATCTTTGCCTTTGAGCAAAAGTTCCTGAATATGCTGACGTGAGGTACCGTACATATTACCAAATACTTCGGCAGACTCAAAAAATTCGCCCTCCAATATCATTTTGGTAAACTTTTCTTTCTCGATGAAATGGTAATTAACGCCATCCACCTCACCCTCACGTGGCAAACGTGTAGTATGCGACACAGAGACTTCAAGTTCAGACATTTGCCTTAATACCGCTGCAACCAGACTGGTTTTACCGGCACCGGACGCTGCTGAAATGACGTAAAGTGTACCTTTTGTCACTGAATAATCCTTTCTCTTGGTGAATCATCGGCCGACTATTATATCAATAATCTTCTAGAAAGGAGAAGTTTGTCCGCAATCTTATGCGCGCGACATGCAGCTACAAACTATTTAGTGGCTACGGTGTACGGACAATCGCGCAATATCTACAAGCATGGCTTTATAGTCAGAATCCGGTAAACAAGCAAGCGCATCAATTGCCAGAGCCGCTTGTTGTTGCGCCATCTGCTCGGTGTAAGCTAATGCCCCGGTTTGTTTGATGATGGCTTGCACCTCATTGATATAATCGTAACCACCTTTTTCGATAGCCCGTCTAATCAGCGAAGCCTGCTCGGATGAGCCCTGTTGCATGGCGTAAATCAGCGGCAAGGTTGGTTTGCCTTCAGCCAGATCATCGCCGACATTTTTACCCATTTGTTCACTGTTCGAGCTGTAATCCATAACATCATCAATAAGCTGAAAGGCTGTACCCAGATAACGACCATAAGCCGCCATAGCCTGCTCTTCTTTTTCATCACGGCTGCATATTATCGCGCCTAACTGCGTCGCTGCTTCAAACAACTTGGCAGTTTTACAATGGATGACGTTAAGATAACTCGCTTCGCTAGTGTCCGCATCATGCACATTCATCAGCTGCATAACTTCACCTTCTGCAATAATATTAGTGGTACTGGCCAATACCTGCATGACCCGCATATCATCGACGTCCACCATCATTTCAAATGCACGCGAATAAAGAAAGTCACCGACTAACACGCTAGCTGCATTGCCAAATAAGGCATTAGCGGTTTCATTACCGCGTCGTAACTCAGATTCATCAACCACATCATCATGCAACAGCGTTGCGGTATGGATAAGCTCAACGATAGCCGCCATCAGATAATGCATTTCACCCTGATAACCAAACATTTTTGCCGAGAGCACGGCCAATAAAGGGCGTAAACGCTTACCACCAGAATTGACTATATAATGACTAAGCTGATTAATGAGCACCACATCAGAGCTTAAGCGTTGATGAATGACCGCATCAACTGCCTGCATATCCTGCTGGCAACGTGCGAGCACATGCTCAAAATCAGGCAGCTGCTCAGATTCTTGCAAGGCTGGCTTGCCTCGCCCTTCTGGTCGCTTTTTTAATATATCGGCGTCAGTCAAAATAATTCCACTCGACCAATCACAGGCTATCGGTCACTAATTAGATAAAGAATGCGAATCCTATGTAGTCAGCGTTCGCAGGTCAAGCAATTAACATCCTAACCGCCAAAACAACGCGCACATACGTTATAATGGCGTGTTCTGGGCAGACACTAAATACTTGCACCTAAGCCTTGTCACTGTACTTTATTCGCTGTATAATTCGCGCCCTTTCTGTCACGATAATTTGGAGAACACCCATGTACGCTGTAATCAGTACTGGTGGCAAGCAATACAAACTAGCCAAAGGCGACGTATGTCGCATTGAAAAACTGGAAGCTGAAGAAGGTACTACAATCGATCTCGATAAAGTACTTATGATTGCTGACGGTGATAATATAAACATCGGTACACCCTATGTTGCTGGCGGCAAAGTTACCGCAACAATAAAATCACATGGTCGCGCCAAAAAAGTCGAAATCATGAAGTTCAGACGCCGTAAACATCATCAGAAGCGGACGGGACATCGTCAGTACTTCACTGAAATCGAAGTTACCGGCATTTCTGCGTAAACGACACGACATTACATATAGACGCTTCACTGGAAGTGTTTCGAAGAGGAATTTGAACAATGGCACATAAAAAAGCAGCCGGTAGTACCAAGAACGGACGCGATTCACAGGCGAAACGACTCGGCGTTAAAAAATTCGGTGGCCAGGCAGTACTTGCTGGCAACATACTGGTGCGTCAACGCGGTACAAAATTCCACGCTGGCACCAACGTTGGCATGGGCCGCGATCACACCTTGTTTGCTAAAGCAAACGGTCATGTTGTTTTTGAAACACGCGGCCCACTGAACCGCAAAACCATTAGCGTTTCTGAAGCGAACGCGTCTCCTGCAAGCTAAACTGCAAGAGCACTAACGCGGTTCGAAAAGCCCCGCATGGGGCTTTTTTATTGCCTATTAAAACCAAACAATTCAGTTAAACTAGCAATACATAAATAAAGAGTATATTCATGCGTTTTGTCGACGAAGCAACTATCTATGCCATAGCCGGCGATGGCGGAACCGGCGTGGTCAGCTTTCGCCGTGAAAAATTTATTCAATTTGGCGGACCTGATGGCGGTGATGGCGGCAATGGCGGCAGCGTTTACCTGGTTGGCGACAATGACATTAATACCTTGGCCGATTTTCGTCATGTGCGAACCTATACAGCAGAATCGGGCAAGCGTGGTGGCGGCGCACAAATGACCGGCAGAGGCGGTGACGACCTATGCATACCAGTGCCTATCGGCACCTTAATTTATGATGACGATATAGATGAACTCATCGGCGATATCACCGAAAACAAACAAAGCATAAAAGTAGCTCAGGGTGGTTTTCACGGTCTTGGCAATACTCGCTACAAAAGCTCCGTCAATCAGGCGCCAAGAAAATGCTCACCTGGTACACCGGGCGAGCGTAGAAACTTACGCCTTGAATTAAAAGTACTGGCCGATGTTGGCCTGCTCGGCTTACCTAATGCCGGCAAATCCACATTTATCCGTTCCGTTTCATCCGCCAAACCAAAAGTAGCCAATTACCCGTTTACCACGCTATACCCAAATTTGGGCGTGGTACGTGTCGGCATGAACCAGAGTTTTGTCATCGCAGACATTCCCGGTATCATCGAAGGTGCGTCAGAAGGTGCAGGCTTAGGCATACAGTTTTTAAAACATCTGACAAGAACACAGTTACTTCTACATATCATCGATATGGCACCATTCGATGGCAGCGACCCTGTTGAGGAAGCGCTAACCATCGTAAATGAATTGGCTCAGTACAGCCCCGAACTGGCTGGTAAGCCACGCTGGTTGGTATTGAATAAATCTGACCTGCTTGATGAGGAGGAGTTAGCCGCCAAACGCGATGAGATTTTGCAGCGTCTAGATTGGCAAGGCCCCGTGCATACTATCTCTGCTATCAGCAAAAACGGCACTGAACAACTGGCTTTTGATATTATGCAACAGCTTGAGATGGACCGAGAATTTGAGCGAGATAACGAGCGCAATCAAGACCAACACACACTGCTTGAACAAGAGTTCAAACATACAACAGAACAAGACGAATGACGACACGTAACACCGTTGCCGACTCTACTCGCTGGGTGATAAAAATTGGCAGCTCGCTGATTACCAATGATGGCCGTGGCCTCAACCACGAAGCCATTAAGTCGTGGGCTGAGCAAATTGCAACGCTGCGCGATGCCGGCAAAGAAATATTACTGGTATCGTCTGGTGCCGTAGCAGAAGGCATGGCGCGTATCGGCTGGACACAACGTCCTCACACCCTGCACGAGTTACAGGCTGCCGCCGCCTTAGGTCAAATGGGCCTAATTCAGCACTTCGAGAGCTGCTTCAAAAAGCACGATATACATACCGCACAGGTACTGCTGACACATGAAGATTTAAGCAATCGCCAACGCTATCTTAATGCCCGCAGCACACTTAAAACGTTACTAGAGCTTGGCGCCATCCCTATCATCAACGAAAACGACACAGTAGCGACGGACGAAATTCGCTTTGGCGATAATGATACGCTGGCCGCACTGGTTAGTAATTTAGTAGAAGCTGACACCCTCATCATTCTCACCGATCAACAAGGCCTGTTTGACAAAGACCCTCGCCACAACGATGATGCAACATTAATTGCTGAAGCTGACGCAAGCGATCAAACCTTACTGACAATGGCAGGGGACAGTGGCGCGTTAGGACGAGGCGGTATGCGAACCAAGATTATCGCGGCACAATACGCGGCACGCTCTGGCGCCTCTACCCTCATCGCTTCTGGTGCCATCGAGAATATTCTGCTAAAAATAGCTCAGGGTGAAACCATAGGCACCTTACTGATTGCCGACACTGAACCTATGACTGCGCGCAACCAATGGCTGGCAAACCAGCTAAAAATATCCGGAAAATTACACCTTGATGCCGGTGCCAGTAAAGCTGTCCAACAAACAGGCGTCAGCCTGCTGGCTGTCGGCGTGAGTAAAATTGAAGGGGATTTCCAACGCGGCGAAGTCGTCAGTTGCGTAAACCCAGCAGGCATAGAAATTGCGCGCGGTCTGGTTAATTACGACGCCAAGGAAAGCCTAAAGATTAAAGGCGAAGCCAGTGAAAACTTCGAAAACATCCTCGGCTATGTCGATGAGGCAGAATTAATTCATCGAGACAACCTGATATTATTGTAGGCTATTTTACCAAGCCAATATTTACCCAGTTCATTTCAAAAACCATCTGGCACGGCATATCAAAAACAGCTGATAGAAATATCGCGGCCATAAAAAAACCGGGATGATGCTCTAACTAAGCAATCAACCCGGCTCCAATATTCACCTATCCGCCAAAACAGCGGACAAAAACTTATGCCATTGAGCGAATATTATTGTTCATTCTACTTTTATGACGCGCTGCCTTGTTAGCATGGATTAGACCCTTGCCAGCAACACGATCGATAACCGGAGCGGCAATTTTGTATGCTGCCTCTGCGGCCGCTTTATCACCCGCTTCTATCGCGTAATAAACTCTTTTAATGCAGGTGCGCATCATAGAACGTACACCAACATTACGTGAACGATGAATTTCTGCCTGTCTAGCGCGTTTTTTTGCTGAAGCTGTATTTGCCACTGTTATAAACCGTCGTATAAAAAAGAGCGCGAATCATGCCTTTTTTACGGCCTCTTGTCAATAAAAATCGACACAAAAGTCGATGTTTAAATTCCCCTTAACGGTAAAATTATCGCTGATAAGGACATCATGGTAAATTTAAACATAAGCACGTAAAAATAACACAGGTTAAAGTCGCCCGCCAGGCTCGCCAACCTTTAGAAAAATGCCACTAACAGGTACAATCTCGCCTTCTATTTTGTTTACAAGTCTGTAGGAGACGGTTCTGAGCATCCAACTACTTCGCTCCACCTTTACCGTAGGCGGAATGACACTATTATCCCGCGTTCTGGGGCTTCTCCGCGATATTACGCTGGCCACTTTTTTTGGCGCGTCGGGTGGTACCGACGCGTTTCTTGTCGCCTTTAAAATACCTAATTTCATGCGCCGTCTGTTTGGAGAAGGTGCCTTCTCGCTTGCCTTTGTTCCGGTCTTTGCCCAATACAAAGAAAAGCGTGACAAGGCCGCACTGAAAGATTTAGTCGATCATGTGGCCGGTACACTTGGTAGTTTCCTGCTTATTTTATCGGTAGCAGGGATGATTTTCGCACCTGCTCTGGTTTATTTATTCGCGCCCGGCTTCGCCAGCAACGCCGGACAACTGCAACTTACTACTGAACTTCTGCGCATCACTTTTCCTTACATATTTTTCATTGCATTGGTGGCCTTTGCCGGCGGCATCTTAAACAGTCACCACCAATTTGCTATTCCTGCGT
>JAESSQ010000160.1 GCA_016764035.1 Gammaproteobacteria bacterium | reverse complement strand
TAAACTACCTCATACAAAGGCCGGATATATGGAAGCAACCTTTCTCTGTCACTGGTGATTTTATCTTGCAATACGGGGCGGACCATATATGACCCCCATGTGTTCGGCAATTTTGTCGAGAAAACAGGGAAGGGCGGGAGCACTTACCAGGCCCCAGGCTGGACCCCAGCCGACGAGAAGGGTTGCGGCGTCAAGGTGTGGGCGACGCTCAAAGGCGAGGACGAGCCGCGAGAGCTGGAGCTCTTGCTCTCACAAGCCACGGTAAGGAATTCGACCCTGTGGGCATCGGATCCCAAGCAACAGCTTGCATACCTCGCTGTCAAACGCTGGTCCCGGCTCTACACCCCCGATGTAATTATGGGCGTCTATACCCCCGACGAGCTCGCCGAGATACCGGGGGAGAAAAACATCACCCCCGGCGCGTCCGAACTGAATGCCGTCATCGGGAAAAGCCGGACGGAGGCCGTTAAGGAAAAGGCCAAAACCCAGGCCGGAAGCATGAGCACAGGGAAGCAGATTATTACCCTGACCAATGCCATCAAGGCGACCACCACCAAGGCCGACTTGAAGTCCGTAGGCGAAGCCATAAACAGCGAACCCGAAGCGGTTCAGGAAGGCGTCAGGGCTGCATACAAAACCCAGCTTGCCAGCTTTGCGCCCCCGGCAGAAACCGAACCAGAACCCTCTCCAGAGTCACCGGCATGGAATGCCATCACCAATGCTATAGACATGGCTGCCAGCGATGCCATGTTGGCAGAGACGGACAACATGACCGAGTGGGCGGGTTTGTGGGATGGCGAGGCAGTCGAGCTGCGCAAGCGGATTGATGGGTTGACCGGAACGTTTGGGGAGGGCGCTTAATTACGCGCCAAACATGCAAACAATGGAATTAAGCATCACGGGGACGGCTCCGTTTGTTCAGCACAAATTCGCGCATAAAACTATGCTCGAAATGCTGGCAAAACAAGAAGCCGGGTCGACCGCTGCGAGCAAGAAAAAACGCACCGCGAGAGATATCGAGGCGGATTATAAGGGGGCGATGCACATCGGCGAGGATGGCAAGCACGGCATACCGGCGAGCGCCTTTCGATGCGCGCTGATATCAGCCTGTCGGCTGCACTAGGCCGGATTGCTTGAAATGGAAACGCATAAATGACCACTACGCCCAAAGCGACAGCGGCTACCGGATCACCATCGGCCAAAACGACGGAGACCTGGTTCACTGCGCTATTGCGCCGCCTGCGCTTGGGCAAAAACACCAGCGCCTTATATCCAGTGCTTCCATGGCCCAGACAGTAAACAAGGCGCTCTCGACGCATGCCGTGCCCACTCACAGAAAAGTGTATGAGTATGACGGGGCTTTTCAATGCCTGGACTGTCGTTCGACGTGGGGAGCGTTGCCCGGCAATCCAGCGATGCCCGCCGATTGTAAGCCTTTGACAGCATACGATCAGCGCCAATGATTTTCGACATATACGAACAACGCGACCTTTTCAAAATTGCCGGATGCAGGAGGCAAAGGAGGCTGGTCGATTGGCTAATCGAAAATCATATCCCATACAAGCGCAACGCCAGGGGCGAGGTTATAGCGCACAGGAATGCGGTCGAGGCCGGGTTCGGTGTTACAGTCGCCACGAAAACCGACGACGTCGAACTCTGGCTGGGGGGCGGAAATGTCGCCTAAAAAGCGATTGAAGGAAAACCGGAGTTTGCCGAAGCGCTGGAAATGGCAGCACGGCGCTATTTATTATCGCGTCCCCCCGGCGAACAAATCGGAGTGGGACGGCAAGGCTTTTTTCCGGCTAGGAAAAACACTCGCCGAGGCGCACCGGACCTTCTCGGAGCGGATTCACCAGGCCGGGGCGACCGTTGTCACTGTCCAGGATTTGTTTGACCGATTCGAATTTGAATACCTGCCCACAAAGGCCCCCGCGACACAAAAATATTACTTGCACGCGCTGCCGACACTGCGCGAAGTGTTTACCACTAACCAGATCCATGTCGGCGCGCTCGAGCCATACCACGCTTATAAAATGATGGCGTATGTCACCGACATTCAAAGCGAGAAGCGTGCCCGGCGCTGCATGGAATGCCTCTCGAGTGCGTACTCGTTCGGCGTCCGCTGTGGGGCCGTCAAGGTCAATCCATTTATAGGCCAGGTCATCAAGCCCAGCGTTCAAGGGCGACGGCGAGAGGTCAAAGACGGTGAATTGATTGCCTTCGCCTCGATACTCCCGCGTAAATGGCAGTTGTATATCAGCCTAAAATTGCATACCAGGGGACGACGTAAGGGCGAGCTGCTACGGGTAAAGCACTCGGACTTGCTCGACGACGGGATTGCCTTCGTGAATAACAAGCGGGCGACCGATAGGTTTATCGTTAAGTGGACCCCGGAGATTCGCGCCATCGTCAAAGAAATAATCGAATTGCATCCACAACGCCTAGGCGATTCCCCGCTGTTTTTTGGGAAAGGGTTCAAGCCATACATCAAAGACGACGGCACGACGTCGGGGTTCGACTCGATATGGCAGCGCTACATGCGCAAGGCCGTCAAGGCTGGGCTGTGTGAGCGGTTCCGGGAGCACGACCTCCGAGACAAGGCCGTCGAGAATGAATCCCTCGAGGTCGCTGCCAGGCTGTTGCGCCATACGTCAACGGCGACCACGGCACGGCATTATCGATCTAAACCGGAGCAAATTTAGAATGAGCGAGAGGCGGCGGAATAATGCAGCAAACGAGACTTGTTTCTCTGATAGAAACTTTATTAAACACTGTTATTGGCTTTGGTGTTTCGTTTATTGGGTGGCCGGTCGCTGCCGCTCTGACTGGTATCACATACTCTGACGGCCAGCATTGGGGCGTCGTTGCGTTCTTTACGGTGTTAAGCGTTGCAAGAGGCTACGCAATACGCCGGTTTTTCAATAAGGGCTTGCACTCGGCGGCCGTCAGGCTTGCGAAAAGGTTGGGGGTTTAGCCGCGCGATCAAGAGAATAAATTGCCCATTCTATGAGACAAAATGCCATCTATGAGACAAGCTGGTTTTTTGATGGTTTTTGGGAGGGTCGTAACTTATTGATATATTTGGGAACTTGGTGGGCCGTGCGCGATTCGAACGCGCGACCAATTGGTTAAAAGCCAACTGCTCTACCAACTGAGCTAACGGCCCTCAGAAGAGGCGCACATCTTACTGATCGAGAGTTAAAGGTCAAGCCAAATAT
>JAESSQ010000159.1 GCA_016764035.1 Gammaproteobacteria bacterium | reverse complement strand
TTTTTCCAGTCAGTTGATGGTAACAGTCCCTTTTTTTCGCCAAGTAATCTATGCCCGTTTTTTCACCAAAACCAAACTTAGCTAAAAACGTATGCATTTTATTGATGCCTGTGCGGTAGGCCAGTTCATAGAAATACACATCACATGACTGCTCAATCGCCTTGGTTAGATCGACCGTGCCATGGCCTTCTTTTTTCCAATCTCTGTATTTTCGTTCGGTGTCATCACCCGGTAGTAAATAATGCCCCCGACAATAAAGTGATTCTCTGGTGCCAAAACGACGTTGCTCCACCCCCGCCAAACCGAGAAAGGGTTTAAATGTTGACCCCGGTGGATATTGGCCAAAAATTGAGCGATTAAACAAGGGTTTATCTATATCACCCTTCAAGGCGTCATAATTTTTATGACTGATACCATGCACAAATAAGTTCGGGTCAAAACCAGGTTTACTGACAAACACCACAACCGCACCGGTGTGTGGCTCAATAGCGATTACCGACCCTGCAAAATCACCCAACGCCTGTCCCGCTAATTTTTGTAACTCGACATCAAGATTTAAGACAATATCGTTACCCGAAACAGATGCAATTTTATCGATAACCCGAAGTACTCTACCCTGTGCATTAACTTCAACATTCTGACGCCCAACCTGCCCATGCAGTTCGGCCTCATAATACTTTTCCAATCCCGTTTTACCGATATGTGTTGTACCTCGGTAGTTTCCCTCATCGATGACCGTCAATTCCTGCTGATTGATACGTCCGACATAACCCACAACATGTGAAAAATCTTCGCCTTGTGGGTAATAACGACTTAAGCGCGCATTGATATCCATGCCGGGAAAACGATGCCGATTAACGGCGAGGCGCGCAACTTCCTCTTCACTTAAACGTGCACGTAACGAGATTCGCTGGAATGAACGACGAACACGCATGTGCTTTTTAAAACGAACAACTTCAGCATCACTTAAGGTCACTATTTCGGCCAGACCTTCCAGGGTCGCATCCATATCAACAACCTGCTCCGGAATAAGCTCAAGGTGAAAGGTTGCTTTGTTTTCTGCAAGGATGACACCATTACGGTCATATATTAATCCGCGTGTTGGCGCTAACGCCATCAAACGGACACGATTATGTTCCGATAAGTTCGAAAAATGTGCGTAATCAACAATTTGCAACCATGCTAAGCGAAACAACAAGCCACCTAACATCAATAAACAGATAAGCACCGCAACAATAACGCGAAATTTGAATATACTCGCTTCGTAAGAGTGGTCAGAAACATGAGGCCGGAATGACATGGATTAAAATAACGCTACGGATTAATAATTGATTTTTAAGCTTACGTTTTGATTTATTATTGCTTTTATAAATAATTTACGCCCGAAAACGTAAAAAATGACAAAATAACAGAATTATGTGCGTAATTATATAGTGTTTATACCATTTCAGGCTCGACAATTTGCCAGCAATCGATAGAATCAGTTGAAATCATTTTTAATGGAACACCTATCTGTGATGAAATTCACTTACAGGCCATATAAGACTTAAAAATATCACTCAAAAATAACAATAAATAGTGATGGGATCACATTATGAAATTAATCCTGATTGGTGCACCTGGTTCAGGTAAAGGCACGCAGGCTAAATACTTAACAGACAAGTATCATGTTCCACAGATAGCAACTGGCGACCTGTTAAGAGCTTCGATAACTGCGCAAACACCGCTCGGTCGACAGGCTAAGACTATTATGGATGCGGGCCAACTCATTCCCAATGATATTGTCATCGGCATGATTCGCGAGCGTATTGCCCGCCCGGATGCTGACCAGGGTTTTATCCTCGATGGCTTCCCTCGAAACATTGCGCAAGCAATGTCGTTGGACAACATTTTAGATAAACTCGGTAAACCCATTGATGCCGTGCTGCAATTCGATGTTAATGTTGAAGCGCTAATACAGAGAATGAATGGCCGATTAACCTGTATATCCTGCGGTGCATTATATAACCTGTTTACACAACCACCAGAAGCTGATGATAAGTGCAATGAATGCGGCGGCTCTCTACGCCATCGTGCAGATGATAACGAAAACACTATTGAACGCCGTCTGCAAATTTTTGAATCGCTCACACAACCGGTCAGCGACCACTATAAACAGAAAGCCGTATTACATATCGTCGAGGCGCATGGTGATGTCGCAGAAGTAACCAAACGGGTAAAATCTGCATTGCGTGGCCTTCGCCCAAAACGCACACCGGTTAAACCCATGCTGACGCCAGCACCAGCACCAACGAAAAGCAAAAAACCTACGATAAGCCATGTCAAGGTTGAAGAACGTCAGCCTAAACTTCGCCCTCGCAAAAAAATTCAAACGCTGTCGGGTAACACCACGATTAAAAAACTAAACATTAAAAAAGTGCTGCCTGATGTTTTCAATAAAAAATCAATGAAAGCCGCGGCAAAACTAAAGGCCAGTGCCGCTACACAAACAACAACGTTACAACAGGAAGAACTTGATGCAACGTTAGGCATACAGCTAAAGGAATTAGAAAGCGAATTAAAACAAACAAAAGCACAATTAAAGCAGGCATCTGATGCAGAAAAAGCTTTACTCAAAACCGAAAAAGATAAGGACTCTGCACTAAAAAAAGCACTTCATGATGAAACCGCACAGTTAAAAAAGACTAAAAAATAGCGTCCTTCCGCCACAAAAAAACCTCGAAACATCGAGGTTTTTTTGTGGCCATATCAAGCATTTTTCAACAGCGCCTAATAACAAAAACCATTATGATTTCTCTGATTCCGTTTATGCCTGCTGTTCTGCAATATCTTTACGTACTTTATCCATATCAAGGGCTATTGTTTTATCAAGTACATCACCCAAACCACTTGCCGTCAACATACCGGGCTGAGAAAACATAGTAATCTGCTCACGAAAAATCATCAGCGTTGGTATTGACCGAATCTGAAAATTTGCCGCCAACTCTTGCTCATCTTCGGTATTGACCTTGGCAAAGACCACATCATCATATTTTTCTGACACGGCCTCGTAAGTAGGTGCAAATGATTTACAGGGGCCACACCAGGGCGCCCAAAAATCGATAATGACAACGTCATTATTTGCGATAGTATCCTGAAAATTATCTTGCGTTAGTTCAATGGTGGCCATGCGTACTATTTCCTGTTCTGTTATAAAATATTCCGCATTTTATACTATCCAGAACGCCTGTGATTAGTTAAAAACTGACGGTGATTAATATTTCCGGATACGTGTTCGAACAATCGACAAAACGTGAGCAATTTTCATATTCCTCATAAACGATGCCACCACCGATATAAACACCGTTCTTTCCAGAAAAATACGCTCCTGCACGATAGCCAAATGAATTTGCGTCGGCCAAATCTTCAATAAATGTTTTACGATAAAAAACACCCACATAAGGCTTGATGGTCTTAGACTGAACGAACACATATCGAATCTGCGGACTGATTTTTGAAATGGAGGGGTCACCCGAAAACCAGTGTTGCGCATCGATACCCAGCTCTAATCCATCGAATACGTAATAACCAACACCAACACCGAAAATAATGTAATTCTCATTAAAAGCACGTCCAGAACCAGCCACGATACCAACACTGGTCGATCCTTTTGAAAAAGCAGCACTAACACCACCCGTACCCACACTGGCCGCCGAAATCATGCCACTAATACTTAATAAGACTAAAACAAAAACCAGTTTTTTTAGTGTTTTGACACTCATGTCTTCACCCAATGTAATGTTTATTTAATGTCGAATTATCACGATTATACGTGACAAAATCTACGACGCTAATGTTTATGGCCATATAAGTCACGGTAAAGACCATCTCTATTAATCAATTCGTGATGATGCCCTTCATCAATAATTTTACCCGCATCAAATACCAACACCCTATCTGCCTGCCGCACGGCACTTAATCGATGCGCGATAATCAAGGTCGTTCTGTTCTGTAAAAAGGCATGCATGGCCTCGTGCAACAAGGCTTCTGTTTCTGTGTCCAATGAAGACGTTGCCTCATCCAAAATAACGATTTTTGGATCGGCCAGTATCATTCTTGCAATCGCCAGGCGCTGACGCTGACCACCAGATAGACGAATGCCGCTACGACCAATGATGCTGTCTAATTGCGCAGGCATCACTTCGACAACTTTACGTAGTTGCGCAATCTCTAGCGCTTGCCAGATATCCGCATCATCAATGTCACGCCCCAGGCACAGGTTTTGCTTAACCGTGTCATTAAACATGGCAGGATGCTGTAACACTGTCGCTACGTTTTCTCTTACCGTGTCCAGGCCAATCTCTTTTAAATTTACGCCATCAAAATATAACTCACCCGAATCCGCTGCGTACAGACCTAATATAATCTGCACCAGTGTCGATTTTCCACCGCCACTGGCACCCACCAACGCAACCTTCTCGCCTTGGGCTATCGACAGGCTAACGCCATCCAGCACCGCCAAATCTTCACCATAAGAAAAACAGACATTCTCAACACGTAAACCCACCGTATGTTTATCTTTAAATGGATTATGTATATGCGGATATTGCGGCTCATTTTTCATCGCCACCAGCTTATTTATTCTTTCCATTGCCGCATTGGCACTAAAATAGCTGTATTGAATACCAAGGATCTCCTGCACTGGACCCATCATAAACCAGAGATAGGCATACACCGCAAACATCTCGCCAATACTCAAGCCACTGAACAACACGACCACCATACTCAAACCACGGAATATCTCAAAACCCATAAGAAATATAAAAAATGACAAGCGATTAGCAGCATCACTTTTCCAGCCAAAGCTAATCATGTTTTTTTTCAGTTGCTCTGCACGTGAAACCACACGCTGCAAATAATGCCCCTCTCTATTACTGGCACGTATTTGCTGTATACCATCAAGCGTTTCGACTAACGCCTGCTGAAACAACTCGAACGAAATATTTTCATTGGCTTTTAAGGTTTTTACTTTTTTGCCCATCACCATGGTGAAATACACCACCACTGGGTTCATCAGCAAAATAAATAAAGCAAGCTGCCAGTGCATCCATAGCAGCACCATGGCAACACCGGTAACGGTAAATACGGCAACGATAAATTTACTTAAGGTCGCCCCCAGAAACTCATCTATCGCCGTTACATCAGTCACCAGGTGAGAAGTGATTGAACCCGAACCGACGGCCTCATACTCTGCCATCGAAACTTTCTGTAAATGCTGCAGCAAGCCAACACGAATTCGATAAGTAACATCTTTAGCCACTCGCGTGAATTCTCGCATTTGCAAAACCCCTAACAACAAGGCGAAAAAGCGTAACGTCATCGATAACAACATGATAATAATGATGATACTAATAGGCGTTAACCAATGCTGAGGAAACACTACCAACAACATTTCAATAATTTTTCCAGGTTTATCAAGCAACACTTCATCGACGAGTAATGGCATTAACAAAGGCACAGGCACGCTGACCAGCGTT
>JAESSQ010000158.1 GCA_016764035.1 Gammaproteobacteria bacterium | reverse complement strand
CTTTTGCGGAAAAAATAGGCGCCACTAAAATCGCTCTGGGTCACCATCAAGATGACATAGTAGAAACGTTTTTTTTGAACATGTTTTTTAATGCGCAGCTAAAAGCCATGCCGCCCAAATTATTAAGTGATAATAAAAAACACGTGGTGATTCGCCCTCTGGCGCTGTGTAAGGAAAAAGATATTGCTGCGTTCTCAGCAATTAGAGAATACCCGATTATCCCTTGTAACCTATGCGGTTCGCAAAAAAATATGCAGCGCCAGGTGATTAAAAGCATGCTGCAGCAATGGGAGCTTGAAGCGCCTGGGCGTACCGACATGATTATGCGTAGTTTACAAAATGCCGTGCCGTCACACCTTGCAGACAATAAATGGTTCGATTTTGTAAATTGTCAGGCAGCCATCGTGTAAACGAAATAACAAATTAGTGATAATTTGTTTAAATGTTTGTAGGTGTCGTAATAGTTAACAGTTTTCAACTTTAAGCACTGGCTGGCATTACCATTGTGTCTGTTATCCAGGTAGTCCTATTGTCTGGTGCTATCATGTTTTTCGTAAAAAACATTAAGTGATTGATATTTATGTTTTTTTATAAGTTGACAAGAGGTGCGGTCAATTGGTATTTATAAATTCACTAACTTTAGGAAGGTTGTGCAGACAATGCAATGTGTCGGTAATTTTAACATACTAGTTATTTTTTTGGTTAATAAATATTCATATCATTGTTTTTAATAGTAAAATTAATAATGGCATAAATATTGCTTAGTGTTCTAGTACGATAAATTATTTAAAAAAACATTAAGGAGTTATAAATTATGATAAATAAAAAACAGTTGTTTATGTTGGCGGGTTTGACGTTAAGTATCGTAGCTACACCTGTAAATGCGTTATTGATTAGTGTTAGTGGGCCTCTTAGTTCGAAAGGTGTTGCAGCATCTATTATTTCAGCACCAACGAGTGTTGCGGATGATGGCCATGTAAACAATGCTATGCAAGGTTTCGATGAAGCGCAAGATGTGACCACTAGTAAGAATTTTGTTATTGACGGTGGTGCGTTACTTAAAGGTAAAAAGGTTAATAGTCACATGTTGTTTTTGAATTCAGGTGATGATAGTTATATAAGTCATGAAAATGTTGAATGGATATTTGATGGTTTGATATTGGGCATTATGTCTAATAAAAGTGGTTCGAAAGAAGCGGCTTCAAATTCGGAGTTTGGCAATGTCGGTACGTTTTACCCTGGTAGTTTTAGTGCCCGAGGGTTAGAAGGTAATGATGCTTATACTATCTTAGGTGATACGCTTATCCTTTCGATGTTTGTTTCAAAACCTGGTGACTGGATTCGTGTGATTACTAGAGTACCAGAGCCTTCAATCATGTGGTTGCTTGGATCAGGCCTAGTGTTTTTGGGTTTCGCGAGACGTAAAGTTAAAATGTAGAAAGATTATTGCTACAGAAAGCGATTCAGCGGCAGCCTTTATGGCTGCCGTTTTATTTGGTGATAATGAAAATAATGCCATTGCCTACTGCAAAAAAAACCCCAACCGAAGTTGGGGTTTGGGTCCTTGCTTGGTGATAAGCCTCGCGCTGTAGCTATTCCGTAGAATTATTTACAAATCCGTGTAAACTTTAACCAGTCCTTTGTCCATATCCCTGTTAACTATCCTTAAGCTACCCTATGTCCTTATGTCCCTGTTCGGCTCTTTCCTTTTGTCCCTGATGACAAGTATGCGTGTCTCGACTTCTTTTTGCCATCGGTGTGCTAAGCAAGTGCATGTAGGCGAATCCTTACATAATGGGTGATATAGTCATTGCCGTAATAACGTAGGTCTACCATGATTGCATTAATACAACGTGTTTCTACTGCTTCGGTAACGGTTAACGATGAAAAGATCGCCCGTATTGATAAGGGGTTACTGGTGTTTCTTGCGGTTGAAAAAAAAGATGATGCGGCTGCAATAGAAAAATTGGCGGATAAAATTCTCAAATACCGGATATTTGCTGACACTAAGGATAAAATGAACCTAAGCGTTATGGATATTCGCGGTTCAGTTTTAATGGTGCCCCAATTTACGCTGGCAGCAGACACCCAAAAAGGCCTTAGGCCAAGTTTTTCGAATGCGGCTGAACCAGAAAAAGGATTTGCGCTGTTTCATCAGCTTATTGATATAATGCGTGTAAAGGGTGATTTAATGACTGATGAATTACCCGATAACTGGCTACAAACAGGGCGATTCGGCGCAGATATGGCAGTTGAGCTGCTCAATGATGGACCGGTCACATTTAATTTAGTCGTATAATATAATTTGTAGAAAACAATTGGAGATAACATGACGCAACGTCAGGCGAGTATTGAGCGCAATACACTTGAAACACAGATTCAGGTAAAGGTTAACCTGGACGGCACGGGCGAATGCAAGCTTGATACTGGCGTGCCTTTTCTTGAGCATATGCTAGATCAAGTAGCTCGCCATGGTTTGATTGATCTAGATATAACGGCAAAAGGTGATTTGCATATTGATGCGCATCACACAGTAGAAGATATCGGCATTACTTTGGGTCAGGCTTTTTCTAAAGCTGTTGGCGATAAAAAAGGTATAGTGCGTTATGGTCATGCTTATGTGCCTTTGGATGAAGCTTTATCACGCGTGGTCATCGATTTTTCAGGTCGTCCCGGAATGGAATATAATGTGACGTTCACACGTGCAAGTATCGGTGGTTTCGATGTGGATTTATTCCATGAGTTTTTTCAGGGGTTTGTCAATCACGCCAATGTGACCTTACATATCGATAACTTGAAAGGTACAAACGCACACCATATTGCAGAAACCATTTTTAAAGCATTTGGGCGTGCGGTGCGCATGGCGCTAGCCGCTGACCCACGTATGCAGGGTGTTATGCCGAGCACCAAAGGGCCTTTATAGGCTAAAACAATAGCTGAGTATAAAAATAATAATCTAGGCGTTGACGAGTTTTAATTTCATGAGTTCTACAGTTGTTGTTGTCGATTACGGCATGGGAAATTTACGTTCAGTCTCAAAAGCGCTTGAGCATGTTGTTTCTGCTAATCAGCGTGTAATAATAAGTTCAGATGCTGATGAAATTGCTAATGCTGAGCGTGTAGTGTTTCCAGGGCAGGGTGCGGCGCGAGACTGCATGAAACAATTAAAAGCGTTGCAACTTGACGCAGTCGTTTTGCAGGCGGCCAGTGAGAAACCTTTCCTCGGAATCTGTATGGGTATGCAGGTACTGATGGCGCATAGTGAAGAAAATCAGGGTATCGATTGCATGAATTTGTACGCAGGTAATGTTTGTGCTTTTGCGGATGAGTCTCTGCGGTCAACGATGCAGGGTTTAAAAATTCCGCACATGGGTTGGAACAGGGTTTTGCATAAACAGCCGCACCCACTATGGCATGCTATACCAGATAACAACCGTTTTTATTTCGTGCACAGTTATTATGTTACCCCCGAGGATAAAATGTTAATGGCGGGTACCACAGATTACGGTATCAACTTTACATCCGTTATTGCCAGTAAAAATGTATTTGCCACCCAGTTTCACCCAGAAAAAAGCGCCCATGATGGTTTACAATTACTTAAAAACTTTTGTCGCTGGAACGGGCAAGTTTAAATTTACTATAGAAAGAGATAAAGACTGAATATGTTATTAATACCTGCAATAGATTTAAAAGATGGGCATTGTGTGCGCTTGCGTCAAGGTGATATGAACGATAGTACGGTGTTTTCTGAAGATCCAGTAGCGATGGCAGGGCAGTGGGTAGAGGCGGGTGCTCGGCGTTTGCATATTGTTGATCTTGACGGTGCATTTGCGGGTAAGCCTAAAAATGCAGATGTGATACATGATATTGCAGCTGCCTACCCGGACCTGAAAATTCAGCTTGGTGGTGGTATTCGTGATGAAGATACTATTGCCGGATACCTGGATGCAGGGGTTAATTATTTGATTGTAGGTACTAAAGCGGTGAATGAGCCACATTTTATCACTGAGGTTTGTGCGGAATTTCCTACCCATATAATTGTCGGTTTAGATGCTAAAGATGGCAAAGTAGCTGTTGAAGGCTGGTCGAAATTATCAAAACATGATGTCATCGATATGGCTAAACGTTTTGAGGACGATGGTGTCGAAGCAATCGTATACACCGATATTTCGCGTGATGGCATGATGCAGGGTGTGAATGTCGAGGCCACCGTAAAAATAGCGCAAGCCGTTAAAATTCCTATTATTGCTTCCGGTGGCATTACCAATATGGATGATGTTCGCGCTTTAAGTAAAGTTGCCGATGAAGGTATTATGGGCGCAATTACTGGCCGTGCTATTTATGAAGGTACCATCGACCTTGCGAGTGCGCAGGCATGGCTGGATCAGCAGTAGACACTAAACACCGTTATTAAAACATCTGAATACCCATCATGTCATTAGCAAAACGAATTATTCCCTGTCTGGATGTTGATAACGGCCGCGTCGTAAAAGGTGTGCAGTTTGTCGATATTCGTGATGCTGGAAACCCTGTCGATGTCGCTCGCCGTTATGACGAAGAAGGTGCTGACGAAATAACTTTTCTGGATATAACGGCCAGTTCGGATGACCGGGAAACCATCGTGCATGTGGTTGAAGAAGTTGCCAATGAAGTATTTATACCGCTAACGGTTGGTGGTGGTATTCGTACGGTTGACGATGTCCGCAGAATGTTAAATGCGGGTGCCGACAAAGTAGCTATCAATACCGCGGCTGTTTTTAATCCTGAATTTGTTCGTCAAGCGACAGATAAAGTTGGCTCGCAATGTATCGTGGTAGCGATAGATGCTAAAAAAGTCAGCATGGAGAACGAACCGTTACGTTGGGAAATATTTACCCACGGTGGCAGAAAAGCCACGGGCCTTGATGCGATAGCTTGGGCGAAAAAAATGGTGGACTACGGCGCGGGTGAAATATTGTTAACCAGTATGGATAGGGATGGCACCAAGATAGGGTTTGACCTGCCATTAACCCGAGCTATTTCTGAAGCTGTTTCAGTGCCGGTCATCGCCTCGGGTGGTGTCGGCACACTGGAGCACCTAGCCGCAGGTGTAATCGACGGTCTTGCTGACGCGGTATTGGCAGCCAGTATTTTCCATTTTGCCGAATACTCTATTCAAGAAGCTAAACAGTATATGGCGGACCGCGGTATTGAGATGCGGCTTTAGAGGACGACAGGCAGGAACACAATGAACTGGTTAGATGAAATAACGTTTGATGAAAACGGCTTGGTGCCAGCGATTGCACAAGATGCCAGCAGTGGAAAAATTTTGATGATGGCATGGATGAATCGTCAGTCATTGCAATTAACGGCAGAAAAAAAAGAAGCGGTGTACTGGTCACGTTCTCGAGCTAAGCTATGGCATAAAGGCGAAGAGTCGGGCCATATACAAAAAGTGGTCGATTTACGCTTTGATTGTGACCAGGATGTAATCTTGATAAAAGTTGAACAGCAAGGTGGTATTGCCTGTCATACAGGTCGGGAGAGTTGTTTTTACCGCCAGTTACAGGGTGATCAGTGGGTAGAAGTCGAACAAGTAATAAAAGACCCGAAAGATATTTATAGTCAGAAAGATAAATAAATCCGATGAATAATTCAGAAATATTGGCAGCGTTAACCGAAATCTTGGAGCAGCGTAAAAAGGCTAAACCAGACTCATCTTATGTAGCAAGTCTGTATGATAAGGGAATAGATGCTATTCTTAAAAAGGTTGGTGAAGAAGCCACAGAGACGGTCATGGCAGCAAAGGATTTTCAGTACCATAATGAAGACGCTGCGCTTAGACAAAAACTGATTGCGGAGATCGCTGACCTTTGGTTTCATACTATGATATTGATGGCGGATCAGGGTCTATCTGCCGATGACGTATTAAAGGAATTGGCGAGCCGCTTCGGCGTTTCAGGCCATGATGAAAAGGCTGCGCGAAAGTAAATTTTTTTGTCAGTATACTATTATGTATGGCAAGCAAAATTATGTTTGAGAAAAGCTAGCTTAGCTGTTGTGTTAAAGTAACGATATAAGTTGAAGAGATTAGAGATTAGAGAGTAAAGATTATGGGTATTAGTGTTTGGCAATTATTGATTTTACTGGCCGTTGTTATTTTGATCTTTGGCACTAAAAAGCTGAAGAACATCGGTGGTGATTTAGGTTCTGCAATCAAAGGGTTTAAAAGTGCGGTGAAAGATGGTGACTCTAAAGGCGGTACAACGTCAACGCAGAATAAAGTAAAGCAGGGTTCAGAAAATACGGCGAAAACTGAATCTGTTAAAAAAGAAGATAAGGTTTAAATCAACTTTTATTGCAAGCAGCCTTTGTGGCGAAATGTGCAGTAATTCACATGATTAATTTCGGTGGTAGGTTCAGTGTCTATTTGCAAACCAGTAAGCATCATCATAACCAGTGTAGTGAAATGCGCGGCGTCAGGCGATTGCTTTTTACTCAAGATGGTGCGCGGTTAATATAGTGTTTTATGTTTGACGTTGGTTTCTGGGAAGTACTTTTTATTCTTATCCTCGCTCTGGTCGTTATTGGCCCGGAGCGATTGCCGGGTGCTGCTCGTCAGGCCGGTCTCTTCATCGGTAAAGCGCGTCGCTATATCGAAGGTGTACGCAGTGAAGTTGAATCGGAACTTGATATTAGTGAGTTCAAACGTATCTTGCATAATCAGGAAACGCAGATTAACGAACTGCAAAATAGAATAAGAACCAGTGTAGATGACGTGGTCAAGATAGATGCCGAGCCGAGTATATCGTCTACTGATACTTTAAGTGATACACCTTCTATCGCAGAAGCGTCTACCGATAATACAAGTGCAGTTTCTGCAGAAAGCTCATCCGTTAAGCATATAGATGAAGCTACGACATCGGCTGACAATAAAAATTCTCTAAATAAATAAATGTCTGAGCAAGAAACGCAACGAGAAACCGACGATAGCGAACAATCCCTGATGGATCATCTGGTCGAGCTACGCGACCGATTGTTGCATATGGTGTTATCTATTCTCATCGTTTTCATTGCGCTGTTCCCGTTTTCAGAAAATATATTCACACTGGCTGCCGATCCTTTGTTGGCGCTTATGCCAGAAGGTACATCGATGATCGCTACAGGTGTTACCTCGCCATTTCTAGTGCCATTTAAGCTGGTGCTGTTGCTGTCGGTGTTATTTACCATTCCTTATTTGTTACATCAGATATGGGGATTTATTGCACCGGGGTTATATCTCCATGAAAAGCGTATGGCAACGCCATTGCTTATTTCCAGTGTGATTTTATTTTATTGCGGTATAGCGTTCGCGTACTTCATTATCTTCCCTATATTGTTTGGTTTTTTTATTGGTGTCGCACCGGCAGGCGTGGCGGTGATGACCGACATCGGCCAGTACCTGGACTTTATCATTGCTATCTTCCTCGCCTTTGGTATTGCTTTTGAAGTGCCGGTGGCGACATTTTTGATTATTGCTGCGGGTGTGACGACACCAAGCAAGCTGGCAGAAAAGCGCCCTTATATTATTATTGGTGCGTTTGTAATCGGTATGTTGCTGACGCCGCCTGATGTCATATCACAGTCATTATTGGCCGTACCCATTTGGTTATTGTTCGAACTAGGTTTAATCGCTTCACGATTATTTCTTGGCGATAAAAAAACAAAAAACGTTATCATGGAAAATGATGATTACACGCTGATTGAAGATGCGCCGGCCGAACAAAGTGGTGATAGTCCGTCAGACAATCATGATGAGGAAGGTAAACCGCTTAATGACGACGACATGGAAAAGCTTTTCGACGAGATAGAAAATGAAGAGCAAGATAATAACAAACAGGATGACGACAATTCCGATAAAAAGCGTTGATGCATTCTTAGCGCAAGGTTATTTAGTTCAACATTATGTATTCTCCTGGCGATGAAAAATTCTCCCAGAGGACCCTGTCAATAGTGTAAAATCGCGCCCTAATACAAACGCTAATATAAGCGCCTAACTACTTAAAAGAGAAGGGCAGAGAGCTCTTATGACAGATAGACACGTTCCCCGAAGGCCCACCCTCCTAATCATTCTGGATGGTGTTGGCGTTAACCCAAGCCGAGTAAATAATGCGGTTCTACAAGCGGAGACACCGCGATTAGATGAGTATTATTCTAAAAACCCCCTCACTACCTTGCAAGCATGTGGCCCCTCTGTTGGTCTGCCTGAAGGCCAGATGGGTAATTCAGAAGTAGGGCATATGACGCTGGGCAGTGGCACGGTAATCAAGCAGGATCTGGTTCGCATTAATGAAGAAATCGAATGTGGTGATTTTTTTACCAACGCAGCACTAGTCGCAGCGGTGGAAGATGCCGCTGCCCACGAACGTCCGGTACACCTGGTTGGTTTGACCTCGAATGGTGGTGTACACAGCCATATCAGCCATCTTAAAGCGTTGATAAAATTGTGCGCCGATCACAAAGTGAAACCTGTACTACACATTACGACCGATGGTCGTGACACAGCACAAATGTCGGCGTTGACTTTCCTGGCGGATATTGAAAGCCCGCTGGAGGACGCCAACGGTAGCATTGCCACGGTTAGTGGTCGTTATTATTCGATGGATAGAGATAACCGGTGGGATCGGACCCAACTTGCCTGGGAAGCGATGGTGCGTGGTAAAGGGCGGCAAGCTGAAAATGCACGTTATGCGATTGAAGCGGCATATGCGAATGACGAAACCGATGAGTTTATTATTCCTACGGTACTCGATGATGCAGAGCTGATTATGCCTGATGACAATGTCATCTTTTACAATTTTAGAGATGATCGTTCACGTCAACTGACGGCGGTTTTAAGTCAGGATCATTTTGATGGTTTTGATACCGGTGATTTTGAAGGTGTGTTGGTCACTTGTTTAACGGAGTATGACCCTGAGTTTTTGTTACCTATTGGTTATGCGCCTGAACGGCCACAGTCAACAGTCGCATCGGTAGTAAGTCGTGCCGGTTATAAACAGATGCATTGTGCTGAAACAGAAAAGTATGCCCATGTCACCTACTTCTTTAATGGCGGTAAAAAAGTACCGTTTGCTGGTGAAGACCATGTAATGGTGCCGTCACCTGATGTGGCAACCTATGATCTGCAACCAGAGATGAGCGCGGCTGAAGTTGCTGATGAAGTCATTAAAGGTCTGGAATCAGGTAGCTATGGCTTTATTATGGTGAACTTTGCCAACGGTGATATGGTTGGTCATACCGCTGTTAGAGAAGCGGTGATAAAAGCTGTGGAGTCACTCGATAAAGAAGTGGGTCGTGTTCTTGACGCGGCAAAAGAAACCGGATTCTCGGTAATTCTCACTGCCGACCATGGAAACTGTGATGAGATGGTTGACCCGGTAACGCAGGAGCCGCACACGCAGCATACCTTGTATCCAGTGCCATGTATGGTTATTGATGAAGTTAACTGGCATCTACGCCCAGGATGTGACTTGAGCGCCGTTGCACCTACTATTCTGGAATTAATGGGCTTGCAACAACCGCCTACGATGACGGGTAAATCTTTATTATTGTGCGAGTATTAATACTTCTTTGTAAAGCTTCTTTATAAAGAAGCCTTGCATTATAAGAAGGTTGAATACGCATGAATTTGTTTGTTTAATCTATAAAGAGCACGTCATACCCGTTCCGCTAAGGCCGCAGTAACCGTCTGGGCTTTTCGCCAGATATTGCTGATGGTAATCTTCTGCATAATAAAATTCTGCTGCATTGTGTTCGTTTGGTAGTTGTTGCCCCATGCAAGTAACCTATTGAATTTAATTGATTATTAAAGATTTAATCTAGCATTGTAAATTATCAGGCCATGTATATGTTCACAGTACCATGTGGGCCTGGTACTTGTTATAGCGATTATTAAGATACATTCGATGAGCGGGTATTGAGTTCTCTGACACACCAATATAAGATATCGCTAATGTAGCAGGCTGGGTATTTCTTAATTTGAATGCAAGCCAGAATCTAATTGAGTTAAAAAAGTAAATTTTTATGAAAAACCTTCAAATAATCAAATCATTCTTTATTTTTCTCTTATATGTATCACTGGTGTCATGTGGCTCAAGTAGCAGTGACGGAAGCAATACAACGAGTGGCAGCGGTCGCGTTTCGTTACTAATCACAGATGGACCGACCACTGATTTTGACCAGATAAATATTACTTTGCAATCGATTAGCTTCTTGAGTGAAGAAAAGGGTAATGCAAGCACTGTGTTCGATGAAGTGAAAGTTATCAATTTGCTCGCTTTGCAAAATTATTCAGACTTGCTGTCCACAACGATTATTTCAGCAGGTACATATAATAAGGTTCGTTTACACGTGAGCCAGGTAGAGTTAGTTAAATTGAATCCAGATGGTTCAGTACTTAGTGCCGTTTTGGCGAAACTTCCGGCTAATGGGAAAATTGATTTAAATCCAAAAGGTACGTTTGAGGTGGTTGACGGTGGCCACTTGATGCTTGAGTTAGATATCGATGCAGAGAAATCGATTCATATCGTGCAAACGGGTAAAGGGAAATTTATTTTCCGCCCTGTTATCTTTGTCAATGTTTTGGGTGCGGAAGAGCTCAAGCTTGTTATTCTGGATGGTCGAGTATTTGCAAAATCAGACGCTGGTTTTCAACTGTGTAAAGTCGATGCGATCGAAATAAATGACCACTGCCTTAATGTGGCGCTCTCTGACAATACAGTCACGCAAGATGACCAGATAACGGTGGTTACAGCCTCCAGTATTAAAAATAATGATACCGTTACGGTTTTAGGGAAAGCAAATAGCAACAGTATAAAGGCCTTGCATGTAGTTATCGCTGCTGAGAATGAAGTGAATAATTTAGCCCTGTTTAGTGGTGTAGCTGATTCAGATGTAAACATCGAAAGTATTTTTCAGATGACGACTAATAATGATAATGATGTCGTGCTTCCTGGTAAGGCGCTTAGTATTTCGTTATCTGTTGGTGCACGTGTTTTTGACATGTATGGTAGCGAGGTAAGCGCTGCTAGTATTGAGAGTGATTCTGACATCGATGCATTTGGTTTAGCTATTCCAGAACTGAGTACTGTCGATGAAGTTAACACAGCATTTGTTATTGTAAATAACAAAATAGATGATAAAAAATTATCTGGCTCAATCGTTTCGATAAACTTGGCTTCATCTGAGATTGTTATTACTATTGTTAGTGCGTTATTTAGTGGTGATGTGTGTGTTGATATAAGTGATGTTGATATCTTTTTACTTACCACTGACGATAATGGCATCAGCTCCAGTAAATTATCTATTTATGATTTGTCGATAGGTATGCCCGTTGATGTGTATGGCGTAGAGATTGCGGGTCAGAGTTGTTTCTCTGGCAATGTAGTTTTAGCGACGGGTAGTTAATTTATTTAACCAGGGTTACGCGTAAATATTTCAGGGTTATCAATTAGCGTTGTTGTTTATGATAATAACAATACGCTATTAAATAACGCTGGCTGGTTGTGGTTCGTATTTATAGTAAATCTTTTAACGTTTTATTTTTTACAGCGTTTGTTAGCGACGTATCTAACGTCGTAATGATAGCCTCAACCTGTATTGTACTATCAATATCTTCAGGACGTAATTGCGCAACTTCTTCAGCGCTGCGTACAGCATCTAAAATCTGTTTGATTGTTATGTTTTCTAAGGATTGCCTGGGTAAGTAATATTGGTTGTTGTTGCCGGTGGTTGTTATTAAGTGGTTCGCTTGTAAAGCCGTTATTATCATCATCAGTGCAGCTTCAGATATACGCGTTGTCTTCGCCAGCGTTTTTAATGTGCATGCGGTTTCATTGTTGTGAAAGTTTATGGCGATGCGTTGCATGACCGTGAGCGCAAGTTTTTCTCGCAGGCGACAGCTCAGACGAATGATTTGAGACTGGTCGCTTATGCGGTCGGGGTTTTGGTGATAATAAGAGATAGAGGCGCCGGTTAATACGATAAGCCAGCTGATATAAATCCATAACATAAATATTATCATTATGGCGAAGCCAGAATAGATGGCCGTGTAATTGGTGGAGTCAACGATAAACGTGGTAAACAATGCGCCGATCATTTTCCATAACAGCATGGCTACCAGGGCGCCATAGAAAGCTGATTTAAAGCGAACTTTTGTATTCGGTATGAGTATGTAGATTAAGGTAAATGAAAGGGTGGTGAGGATATAAGGTGTGATTTCACCGATTAATAAAAGCACACTGCCAAATATTTCGATGGTTAAAAGTTTTTCGACGACCGCGGATGAGTTAAACGATGCATTGATGCCAGCGGCAGTAAAAAGTAATAATGGGCCGATTAATATAACGCTTAAGTAGTTGCTGAAACGTTGAAAAATATTACGCGTAACGTTTATTCGCCAAGTGAAGTTAAACGCACTTTCGATTTTTTTAACCAGCGATAATACGGTTAGGATAAGGAATAATAAACCGATAGAGCCAAGAACACCTACTTTCATATTGTCGACGAAAGAAATAATTTGCTGGCTTACCTGCAGGCCTTTTTCGCCGAGTGGTTCTAACAAGTTTAGTAAGGCGGGTTCTAGTTGATTATGTGCACCAAAGCCTTTTAAGACAGAAAAGCTGACAGCCAGTAACGGTACCAGAGAGAGTAACGTGGTATAAACCAGACCCATGGCACGCAAAGAAGGTAAGCCGCCACTCAGGTCACGGATGGCGCCATAGAAAACTCTTAGCGCGCTTATTAATAACGCCTGAGGTTTGTTTGCATCTTTTAGATTCGTGCTCCATAAAAGATGGTTAAAGGTGTTTTGTAAGTTTGTAAACATGTTTACCTACTGATTTCGCGTTGTTCTAACCGCCATTGCTGATAACCTTTATTTTGTTTGTAGCCTTGTTTATTCACGTAGTCTAGCACGCTCAATATACGGTAAAAATGCGTTACGGAGTCAATGCGGATTATCTCACTACCGTCGCTATCAAAAAATATAATGCTGGGTGTATAAAAAATTTTTAGTTTTTTTGCCCAGTTTTTAGCGGTGGTTTTTATACCACGGGGTGTTGTGACGATGGTGTCTGTCCACATGTTCAATTGAATAACATTCATTTTTTCTAGCTTGTGAATAATGCGTTCTTTGTTAAGCGGGCCACTGTGTAATAAATCACAGGTATGGCAGTTTCCCTGTTCGAAAAACACGGCGATGGGTCTGCCATTTTTTTCTGTGGTGGTTAGGTCGTAAGGTGGCGCCATAAAAAAATCACGCTCTGTCAGACCAGCTAGTATAAAATGTTCGCCAGGGTTGGCGCGTTCCAGGTATTCGGCGAACGTCTCTTTTTTATAAAAGGCTTCTGCTACGTATTGCAGGGCTGCTCGAAATTGATAAGGCGGGTAAAAACCACGTAGGCGAAAGACAGGCGTGCCGTTAATATCATAAAAAACCAGTGATGGTGTGAAATTTGTTTTGTAGTGAACGGAGAGTTCGCGTTCAGAATATTCCTTGTCGTCAGTATCGATGATGTCGTCGATACCCCAGATATCAAAAGCAATAATATCGAAATGTTTTAACAGATAATTTTTGGTGTCGGTATCAGATAAACTGGTTTTAAAAAATTGCTCACAATAGGCGCAACGTTTTTGCCCGAAGTAAGTGATGATTCCTTTTTTACCCGCGGCTTTAGCATCGTGCAGATCATCGTTAAGGTCACCAAATGAAAGCTTAAACCAGTCGGGGTAAACCAGTTCTTCATCGAGCTGTGCATCGTCGAAAACAAGGATGTTATCGGTGTTATCTATTACAGCATCTACAGCGGGGTAGACTGTAGGCGAGAGCAGTAATAGCAATAATAAAAAAGTTGTCCGCGTTTTAAACATGGTCGTTTGATTAATCAACATTAACTATGCATTTTTATATGTACGTGAATGTATCACTTCATATGAGAATATTACAATGATAGCTTTAATGCGGTCAGGTAGTGTTGAAAAAGTAAATTAGAATGTGCATTAAGCGTTGTTTATTCGTACTGTTTATTTGTTTGGCGCTTGGCTTAACCATTCGACAAGATAATAAATGTACTGTCCTTCCGACGACTTGGAAGGGCCGCTGACACGTGCGGCAAAGTATTTGTTCTCAGGTTGTTCTTTATCCAATGCGTCCGCGGCACTGGGCTGGATGTCTACGCAGGTGGTGGCAAAGCGATGACGGTTGCGTTTGGGTACATAAACAACCGCGTACTCGATAGTAGAAGCAGTGGTATCCGGGTCATTGGGTACCATACCTCGCATGGTTTATATCAGTGGTGATTCATGCGGTCGACATAAGCCATACCGATAGCAGATAAAACAAACGTCATATGGATAATGACGTACCACATGAGTTTGTCGTTATCGATAGAGTCTGCATTCATAAATGCTTTAAGCAAGTGGATAGACGAGATGGCAACGATGGAAGCGGCCACTTTTTGTTTCAGTGACCCGGCATCCATCTTTCCGAGCCAGCTCAATTTTTCACTGCCTTCATCCAGGTCAATACTGGAAACGAAGTTTTCGTAACCGCTGAGCATGACCATCACTATTAAGCCGCCAACCAGCGATATGTCGATTAGACTTAATATCAGTAGTACCAGGTCGGTTTCTGATGTCGAAAGAATCAAAGGGAAGACATGGATTATCTCCTGAAAGAATTTTATACCCAGTACCAGCAAACCAAGGCTTAGGCCAAGGTAAATAGGAGCTAGTAACCAGCGGCTACCATAAAGGATTTTTTCTGCGATTCTTTCTATCATGTCGATGAATACTGTCTGGGTTAATTGTTTAGGTGCAGCGAATTATAATACTTAATGGCTTAAAATACTAAAAAGCTTTTTTGTTAAGTAACACGATGCAGTGTGCTTTTATTCTTTCAAT
>JAESSQ010000157.1 GCA_016764035.1 Gammaproteobacteria bacterium | reverse complement strand
CGCCGTTGCTAAGCCGGTATAACAGTTTGATGCTTTTATCCGGAAACAGTTGAATGCTCTGACCCGCTACAGCAAGGCGATGACTGATGTACGTTTTTACTTCGTGCTTAGTTAACGGCTGTAAGTGAAAGCGCGCAGTGATGCGTTGCGCTAGTTGCCTCATCTCTTTTTGTGCCAATATTTCCAGTAACTCTGGTTGGCCAAGAATAATGATCTGCAACAGTTTTCTTTTGTCCGTTTCCAGGTTGGTTAAAAGGCGCAACTGTTCCAGTACTTTGCTATCGAGGTTTTGTGCTTCATCGATGATTAAAACAGTTTTTTCATTATTCTGATTACTGCTTATTAGAAAATTATAAATTCTGTCGGTATACGTTTTAACGCTGTTGTTAGCCTCGGGGTAATCTATGTTTAATTCGTCACAGATGGTTTCCAGTAATTCAATTTCACTAACTTTAGGGTTTAGTACTAAAGCGACATTTGCCTGCTTGGGTATCTGTTCTAGCAGGCATCGACATATGGTGGTTTTGCCCGTGCCAACTTCACCGGTTAGCAGTATGCAGCCACCTTCACTGTTTAAACCGTAGATAAGGTGGGCTAGCGCGTCGCGATGTTGCGACGTCATGTATAGATACCGTGGATCTGGTGTGATAGAGAAGGGTGATTCCTTAAACCCGAAATAGTCGTTATACATTATCTGCTGTTGGCTTCGTTAATAGTAGTAAAGCATGTGTACAGGTTGGTCAGTTACCTACGTGCTTACTATAACTCAAAAATTGTTATGACCATAGTTAACTCGTTGTGAAGATGTGTGTTGATTTATATATAACGTGGTAGATTACAAAGCGTGATCAGCGATAAGTTGATAGGGTTCAGTGACGATGGTTGTGTAGTCGGCAAGTTAATTATAACTTTAGTGTGTTCTATATAAAGACTTATGGATAAAGGTACTTCAAAAGTAAATTTCCCGTTTTTGATGAAACCGTTAGATTTGGGTTTTACGGTTTTAAACAATCGTACAATCATGGGGTCGATGCATACCGGCCTTGAGGAGCACTTCAATGGCTTTAATAAGTTAGCCAGGTTTTATGAAGAGCGTGCAGCAGGTGGCGTAGCTTTAATCGTTACCGGTGGCATATCGCCAACGTTCAGCGGTCGTTTATCGTTATTTTCATCACAGCTAAGCTTTTTTTTTCAAGTATTCAAACACCGCAAAATCACCCGGGTAGTTCATGCTCATGAGACAAAAATATGTCTCCAAATTCTTCATGCGGGGCGCTATGCTTATCATCCATTTGCTGTTGCGCCATCGGCAATTCAGTCGCCTATATCTCCTTTTGCACCGAAAGCATTAAGCCGCAAGCAGATTAAAAAAAATAATCAATGCATATGCCCACACAGCAAAATTAGCAAAACGTGCGAACTATGATGGCGCGGAGGTGATGGGTTCAGAAGGCTATTTAATTAATCAGTTTGCCTGTGTTAGCACTAACCAAAGAGACGATGAATGGGGTGGCACGTTTGAAAACAGGATTCGTTTTTCACTTGAAATAATTCGCGCGATGCGTCGTGTTGTCGGTGAAAATTTTATCATCATTTATCGATTGTCCATGCTTGACCTAAAGCAAGAAGGCAGTAGCTGGTCGGAGGTCGTGCAGCATGCCAAAGCCATTGAGGAAGCTGGTGCTACGATAATAAACACCGGTATTGGCTGGCATGAAGTAAGAATTCCAACCATTGCGTCGGTGGTTCCTGCGGCAGCGTTCAGCTGGGTAACGAAAAAGTTAAAACGATGTATTACTATTCCTTTAATTACGTCAAATCGAATAAACACGCCTGAGCTAGCAGAAAAATGTTTGCGCGATGGTGATGCAGACATGGTATCCATGGCGAGACCCTTTCTTGCAGATAGTCAGTTTGTAAACAAGGCAAAGAATAACCAGTCGATTTTAATAAATAAATGTATCGCCTGTAATCAGGGATGTTTAGACCGAGTGTTTAAACAGCAGCGTGCGACCTGTATGGTAAATCCAAGAGCTGCTTATGAAACGGAATACCCGGACAATAAAGCGAAACGACAAAAAACTATTGTTATCGTTGGCTTAGGTGTTGCTGGTATGTCGTGTGCTTATTATGCAGCGAAACGTGGGCATCTTGTTATTGCTTATGACGAAGCTAATCTTGGTGGGCAGTTTAACCTTGCTGCAAAAATTCCTGGCAAAGAAATCTACGCAGAGACGATACGTTACTTCGAAGCGCAATTGTCTTTGTTGGCGGTGGATATTCGCCGTAACCATAAAGTTGTATTTGAAGACCTGCGTGATATGTATGCGGACGCTATCATTTTTGCTACGGGTGTTACCCCGAAAAAACCCAACATACCAGGCATTGATCATTTCTCGGTGATGGACTATGAAACGGCGATTAATCATAAAGCAGAGCTAAAAAACAGGGTAGCTATCATAGGTGCAGGTGGTATCGGCTTTGATGTTGCAGAGATGTTGATTGAAGCTGATACAGAAAATACCGTAAGTCGGTGGTATGAAAAATGGGGTATCGATATTCAGTATAAAAACAGGGGAGGGTTGTTGCGTGATGTTGTAGACCATAAGCCTGAACGTACAGTGTATCTGTTACAGCGTAAAGATGAAAAGTTGGGGAAAAATCTTGCCCGTACTACGGGTTGGATTCGGCGCTTAACCTTGAGAAAGGCTGGCGTGAATATGTTGTCAGGTGTCAGTTATGAAAAAATTGATGATTTTGGTTTACACATTGTGCATCAGGGTAATAATGAGACGCTGGCAGTAGACCACGTTATCGTCTGTGCCGGTCAGCAATCTGAAAATGCTTTATATGAACAATTGCGTGCAATTGGTCAGCCGGTTGAGATTATCGGTGGCGCAAAAAAAGCAGCTGAATTAGACGCGGAAACAGCAATAAGAGAAGGTATGACGCTTGCCTACAAATTGTAGTTTTATTTGAGTGTCTTGTTTTTATAGTGCTGATATTAGCGCTACGTCTTTATAATTGTACATGTGTATGGTAAGCATGTTGCTATGTATGTTATTCGCGTAAAATGCGCGGATGAATGCACGAAAAATTTCAATAGCACCGATGATGGGCTGGACTGATCGCCATGCCCGTTATTTTTTGCGGCTGATAACAAAGCACAGTTTGTTATACACCGAAATGGTCAATACCGGTGCGCTGCTGCACAACGATCAAAAAGTAGGCAAGCAAAAACGGTTGCTGGCTTATCATGCGTGCGAACACCCCATCGCCTTGCAGCTTGGTGGCAGTAATCCCGAAGCATTGGCGCAATGTGCGACCATGGCAGAAGATGCCGGTTTTGATGAAGTAAATCTCAATGTGGGCTGTCCCAGTGATCGTGTTCAAACCGGTGCGTTTGGCGCTTGCCTGATGGCAAAACCTGAGCTGGTTGCCGATTGCATCAGCGCGATGAATACAAAGGTATCAATTCCAGTAACCGTTAAGTGCCGTATTGGTATTGATGATATGGATGGCTATCCGGCGCTTAAAAACTTTGTTTCGGTTGTAGCCGATGTCGGCTGTGATACTTTCATCGTGCATGCACGCAAAGCCTGGCTACAGGGTTTAAGCCCAAAAGAAAACCGTGAGATTCCACCGCTCAAGTACGAATATGTGCATCGTCTTAAAAGCGAAATGCCTGAACTAAGCATTATTATCAACGGTGGTGTGCAAAGTATCGACGTCGTGCAGCAGCAGTTACAGCATGTCGATGGCGCCATGCTGGGTCGTGAGGCGTACCATAATCCTTATCTATTGGCGTCGGTCGATGCGCTTATTTATCAGGACGAAAAGGCAAGCTGTAGAACACGTGAGCAAATCGTGTTACAAATGTGTGACTATATCGATGCTGAACTTGCAAATGGCGTTGCGCTACATTCGATGACGCGACACATACTGGGTATGTTTCAGGGGCGTCCGGGTGCCCGGGCGTGGCGGCGTTATCTGAGTGAAAACAGCCACCGTCCCGATGCAGACAGTGCAGTGGTTAAAGCAGCGTTAACACAAATTCTTGACTAAGGTTTTATTTAACAGCCTGAGGTATAACTACGCCAGTTGAGCAAAAAGCTGGCGTCGGGTGAGGCATCAACTTTGATGTCTTCGCTTATGGCAATATCTAATTGCTGGCATGCGTTGATTTTAATTGACGTGCCGAAAGTTAAAAAGTAAGTGTCACCGAGAATTAATAGCTGACTGTCATCGTAATAACTGGTGTGACCCTGTAGCTGTGCTTTTATATTTATATGGTCGGTGAATGACCAGTTGAGCATGATGTGGCCGAAAAAAGCATAATCAGATAAGGCAATGTTCTGGTATGTGTTGTTACCCAAAAGCACTGTGCCAGCGTTGATATTTAGCAACCAGTTTTTACTTAATTGTTGGTTTAATGCAAGCCATGCAGAGATATCTGTTGCCCCACTGCCACTTAATTTTTTCTCATCACCTGTCGGTAATTTTAAGCTGCTCCATAAACTTAGCGTAGAGCTATCGCTCTCAATAAGTGAGTATGCCAAGGCAATCTGGATATCGCCCAATGATGTGTTTGATTCATCCAGGTTTACTAACGACTGATTGCCGACAGTATAATTTATTTCATATTGATCATTTTCGACAAATGGACGGTTTGATTGAGGCAAGTCAAAAAGTTCGTGCCAGTTGTCTATCGTAGAATCTAAAAAACCACCTGTTTGATGTATTAGTGGTATATCAAACTTAATATTCCACTTTTCGTTTAGCCCATGTTGATAAGAAATATTTAAACGGTAAGCTTCATAATCGAGATAAATACTCTCGTTATTGCTGGTTTCGATATTGAGCGCATTGGTAACCACCAGGCCGCTTGACCATATGCCCTGGTTTTTATTATTTAATTGTGCATTGGTCGGAAGGGGTTGCCCGTGAACCAGATTAAGCAAATTTTGGTCGCGTATTTCAAAAGGCTGGAAGTTGGTGTGTGAAGCTGAAGCCAGGAGATGGCTGGGCAAGAGCAATATGTAAAGCAGAAAGAATGCTCGTGTATTGTATATGCAACCTGTTTTGCAGCCGTTAAACGTAGTGGATGTGTATAAACTGTAAGTGGGCATATCTACTTATATGACAGGCATAAAAAATGCCAGTGGTGGTTAAGCCGCTGGCATTTTCAAGTAACTAAAATAAAGGCTGATTAAGCTTATTTCAGGCCTGCGTAATAAGCTGCAAGGTTAGCCATATCAGCATCGCTTAAAGGTGCTGCCATGCCGTTCATGGTTGGGTCTTTGCGGCTGCCATTTTTAAAATCTTTTAATTGCTTAGCAAGGTAAGCTTCTTTTTGGCCAGCTAAATTAGGAAATGTTGGTACAGCGCTAACACCAGCGGCGCCATGACAACCCGCACAAGTGGCAGATTTAGCTTTGCCTGCAGCAGCGTCGCCAGCAAAAGCTACATTAGCACTAGCAGCAAGGGTTAAAGCAGATACGATTGCTAAAATTTGATGTTTCATAGGTTACTCCTCAGTTTTTTAGAAGGTTGATATTTAACAAAATAATATTGTTTAATATCAACTATATATAAATTATTTAAGCCGGTTAAAAGTTGATTACAGGTGTGTGAATTACTGTAATCACGGTTCATGGCGGCAGATGTTACCTTAAATATAGTCTATTTGCCATATTCCTCAACGTTGACGGATTATATCTTATTATAGGTATTGAGAATGTTTACAAGTAGCGACCAGCACTGGCCACGGTAATTACCAACAGTCCTATGAGTGTGTTTAAACCGATGAGTTTGCGGATTTGATTGAGTTGTATGCCGGCCGATGGGTAGTCTTGAATAATGACGGCTCGTTTTAAGCGTCGGTATGGCGCATAAAAAACGTGTAGATAAATGATGATCATAACGAATGCGCCGCCATGCATAATGTGAATATGTGTGCCTGCGTTGGCAAAGCCGCCAAAATAGTTAAATAGCATCCAGTAACCGGTTGCCAGTATCAACGCAATACTTAGCCATACCCAGACAAAAAAATGGCGGAATACCTGTACCCATAGTTCAAGTCGAAGCGGTGGTTCGAGTACCTGTGCTGCTGCGGGTCGCAGTGCATTGTAAGCAAAGAACATGCCGCCAACCCAGATCATGGCGGCAAGAATATGAAGGCTAATGCTATATATCATGGTTTCTACCAGCGTCAAATAATAGAACGCGCATCATAATCTTGTCATTGCTGTTATGTAAAGGTGGGATATGGAATCTCGAGTGGAGTCAGTTACTGCAATGATGTATGATGTGTCACGTTTTTTTATCGCACACTACAATATTAAAGGGGCACCGATTATGTCAGATTTTAAAATAGCACCATCTATCCTATCCGCAGATTTTGCAATGTTAGGACCAGAAGTGGATAACGTATTAGCATCGGGCGCAGATATCGTGCATTTCGATGTAATGGATAATCACTTTGTGCCGAACCTGACGATTGGTCCATTGGTGTGTGACGCATTGCGCAAGCACGGTGTTACTGCAGATATCGATGTGCATTTAATGGTTAAGCCTGTGGATCGTGTTATTCCTGATTTTGCTGATGCTGGCGCAACCTACATTACTTTTCACCCAGAGGCCAGTGAGCATCTCGATCGTAGCTTACAATTGATTCGCGATTGTGGTTGTAAGTCAGGCCTGGTATTTAATCCGGCAACACCATTGAGTCACCTGGAATATGTTATGGACAAAGTGGATATGATCTTGTTGATGTCAGTAAATCCAGGGTTTGGTGGTCAGTCATTCATCCCGTCAACCTTAGGTAAGCTGCGTCAGGTTCGTAAAATGATTGACGATTCAGGCCTTGATATACGCCTGGAAGTTGATGGTGGCGTTAAAGTAGATAACATCTGTGAAATCGCAAAAGCGGGCGCGGATACTTTTGTTGCTGGTTCAGCAATCTTTAGTGCCAAAAGCGCTAATGATGCTAATGATTACAACACTGTGGTGGCAGCAATGCGTGCAGAACTGGCTAAAGCTTAAATTACTTAATTAAAGATACGTATCATGTTGAAACGCCCTGAAATGGTATTGATAGATGTTGATGGTACGCTGGTCGATAGCGTGCCTGATTTGGCCTATTGCATCGATGAAATGATGAAGCAACTGGATATGCCAGTACGTGGCGAAGCTAGAGTACGTCACTGGGTGGGTAACGGTGTCGAGCGTCTGGTAAAGCGTGGCCTGGTTAACCAGCTTGATGGTGAACCGAACGAAACGCTGTATGCCAAAGCGATAGAAATCTTTCGTGAGTTATACGCTGTAAACACCTCGGTACGTAGTTGTTTGTATGATGGCGTACCTGAAGCAATGGAGTTTTTAAAATCGACAGGTGTGAAAATTGGTTGTGTTACCAACAAAGCCAGTGAGTTCACCTTGCCGCTTTTGCAGGATTTGGGGATCAGTGATTACTTTGAAACCATATTATGTGGTGACATGGTCGAACGTAAAAAACCTGATCCTCTACCTTTGATTATGTCAGCCGAGAAGCTTAGCGTTTCGCCAGAGGCATCATTAATGATTGGTGACTCCATGAGTGATGTCAATGCTGCACGGGCAGCCAATTTCTCGATTATCTGTATGTCATACGGTTATAATCATGGCGAAGATATTCGTGATTATGACCCAGATGCAGTGATTGATACCATGACAGAGATCAAAGACCTGGTGGATTGGTAGTCGCGTTAATTTCCTGATAGTTGGCCGTGAGGTCTTTAACAATTGGCTAACATGTTCTATTATCGGATAATGAAATACCTTTCCAGACACAACGAGGCGAATAAACACTGGCGATGGTGAAGCGCAATGCTTTCACTTTGTCGTAATGCCTTTATTAAGGCCGTGTTGTCTTTTTATGTCTGGAAAAATTAATGTCTGCTGAAACATTTTCAAAATCGAAGTTATCAAACTCTATACTTAGTGAAGCCGAGCGACAAGGCTGTAATCGTGTGCCGTTGGTACGTGAAGTCCTTGCCGACCTGGACACGCCGCTGAGTACTTACCTAAAACTGGCCAATGCGCCATACAGTTACCTGTTTGAATCGGTTCAAGGTGGTGAGAAATGGGGACGTTATTCGATTATTGGTCTGCCTTGTAAAAAAGTTATTAAAATTTCTGGTTATGAGATATCGCAGTACCAAGATGACCGGTTAGTTGAGCAGCAAACAGTCGACGACCCTTTGCAATGGATTGCTGACTACCAGTCGACGTTCAATGTTTATGATGATGAAAGCCTGCCGCGTTTTACCGGTGGCCTGGTTGGCTATTTTGGTTATGAAACCATCGCCTATATCGAAAAGCGACTGGCTAAAAAGGCCAAGCCGGATCCTTTGCAGACGCCGGATATTTTATTGATGGTGTCGGAAGAGGTGGTGGTTTTCGATAACCTGTCAGGCAAATTATTTATCGTCGTGCATGTCGATACCGCAGACAACGATGCACTGCAAAAAGGCGAGGCTCGTCTACAACAAATAGTCAACACGCTGGATAACAAAGTACCGCGAAAGCAGCAACATGAAGCACAGACGGTTAACGAGGAAGATTTTGTTTCCGGTTTTACCGAGCAAGGTTATAAAGATGCGGTGGTAAAGGCTAAGCAGTACATTGTTGATGGCGATATCATACAAGTGGTTTTATCGCAGCGTTTAACTATTCCTTTTACGGCGCCGCCATTAGATTTGTACCGTGCACTACGTAGTTTAAATCCATCGCCTTATATGTATTACCTTGATCTAGATGATCACCATGTCGTTGGTTCGTCGCCTGAGATTCTGGTTCGTCTCGAAGACGACCTGGTAACGGTTAGGCCCATCGCAGGTACCCGTCCGCGTGGTAGTGACGAAGCTGCTGATAATGCACTTGAGAAAGAATTACTGGCAGACCCTAAAGAACTGGCTGAGCATCTAATGTTAATCGACCTTGGTCGTAACGATGCAGGCCGAGTGAGT
>JAESSQ010000156.1 GCA_016764035.1 Gammaproteobacteria bacterium | reverse complement strand
GAGTTGGTATTGGCATACTAAGCGATACGGGAATCAATCCACAGGGAATGGTGGAATTTTTCGAGATTCTACTAGAAAAAAGCCCCGATGGAGGCATCGAATATTTACGCACACACCCACTGAATGTCAATCGAGTTTCTGAGGCTAAAAACCGTCTAACTAAAAATAACGAAAAGTTACCTAATGACAATCTGGATTTTCAGTTCGCCAAAGCACGCTTAATTATCCAACTAAGTAAACAACCTGAATATTACCTTGATGACAAGGTTGTTGGTGATGGGCTCATCGGACAATATCAAAAAGCATTGGCTGCCATTCGAACACAAAAAGCGTCACTTGCTATAAAAATTCTTACCAAACACTTAGGTCAACATAAACACCCATGGATTCGGCTCGCCCTTGCAGAAGCTTATACCAGCAATAATAATGATAAAAAAGCCTTAGAAATACTAAGTTCGTTAGCCAAACTTTATCCTGGTTACCTGCCCGTCACCATGGCGTATGTTGAAGCGCTCAATAACAACAAAATGCCCGGCCAGAGCATTACGTTATTAAAAAAACAACTGCAAATAAACGATTCCGCCATTATCTATAAATCGTTAGCAAAGGCGTATTACGCCAATGGCCAAATCAGTGCTGCATTAGAATCCACAGGTAACCAATATGCGCGTCAGGGTTACATTGAGCTTGCTATTCAACAATATGACAACGCGCTTAATCAAAAAAATATAAGCCCATCCACTAAACAACGATTGGAGTCTGCCAAAGATGCCTTGAAAAAGATAACGCAGAACCACGAATAAATAGCGACACTTAATTTATATTAAAAAATAACAAAAAATTCTTACCTTAGCTAACATCACGTCACACAATGACAAGTATTTTTTCGCAATTCCCTTGCCTTATAAACGGTAAAGAGTAAGCTCAATAAAATTTATTCAATCTCAACTTGTTCCAACAATACCTACCAGGAGGAGAAAGAATGCGGCTAACAGCACGTATACTAACCACCACCGCATCTATCGCAGCGCTCATTAGCTGCCTTGGATTTATCCCAACTATTGCAAATGCAGACGGTGCGAAAGATCTCGCCGAAGGCAAAGAAATAGCGTTTAACAGGAAGAAAGGTAATTGCCTTGCCTGTCATCAAATTAAAGGCGGTTCACTGGCAGGTAATATTGGGCCACCACTGCTTGCGATGAAAGCGCGCTTTCCTAGCTACGACAAACTACGTGCTCAGATTTATGACGCGCGCACCAACAACCCTAATACCATCATGATTCCTTTCGGCCCTCACGCTGTAATGTCTGATAAAGAAATCGACTTGGTAACCAAATTTATCCATACACTATAAAAGTTAGAAGGTAAGTCTAGATGAATCAAAATCGAAGAATACTACTTAAAAGCACGTTTGCTGCTGGCGCAACAGGTCTTGCTATAAGCACTGGCTTATTAACACCAAAAACTGTTTTAGCCGCATGGCCTAAAGCTGCATTTGAAGCCAAAGACACTAATGCTGCTATAGAAGCGTCGCTCGGCAGCTCAAGCGTAATAGAAAGCAAGGACATTAAACTAAAAGCACCAAAAATCGCGGAAAACGGTGCGTCTGTTTCAATAACGGTTACCAGCAAAATCGCAAAAACTGAATCAATCAGTATTGTTATCGCAGAAAACGGTACACCATTAGCAGCAACATTTAACCTGGGTACAACCACAAAAGGAATTGTATCAACCCGTGTAAAAATGGGTAAGTCATCAGACGTTATTGCTATCGTAAAAGCAGCAGGAAAATTATATAGCACGTCTAAAAACGTCAAAGTCACCATCGGTGGATGTGGCGGTTAGGCATTACGCAAGAATATAAAGAGGTTACACAAAATGGCAAAATCATCAATAAAAATACGCTCTTCTATTATAGGCGACGAAGCAAAAGTAAAATGCTTAATCAGACACCCTATGGAATCTGGCCTTCGTAAAAGCAAAAAGACAAAAAAACTAATTCCAGCAAAATTTATCCAGGAAGTTGTTTGCAAACATAATGGCAAGACTGTAATGACTGCTCAATGGAATGGTACTATATCTACAAACCCCTATATGGTTTTTCATCTCACCGAGGTAAAAAATGGCGACATGATTAAAATTAGCTGGGTAGATAATACTGGACAGAAAGATTCAATTGAAAAGGTAATGCCTACACCCAAGAAGAAGAGAAAATAGAAAAAAAATCATAGAGTCAAACGATTAAAACCATTCACATTGATATACGTTTTTGGAAGTATTAGATCTAATAATGTCTAATGCTGCTTGTTCATGAGACATGTTGAAGATAGGGACATAGATGTTCTTATAAGTTACCGTTGCATTTAAGTTTACTCCACAAGCTGACTCGAAACCTTCCCATTGGCCAGGAGGGTTTGTGACGTACTGAACTGGTACTTCAATAATATTAGCTTCAGGAAAAGCACTCTTCAATTCTGTTAGTACCTTACTTTGGAAGGCTGCATCTTCGGAGTAATTGTTTACAGGCAAAGTATTAGCATCAAGCCAGCTTACCATGCCATCCGAATGTGCTAAGGCTTCTTCATCTGGCTCTATAATAGCTACTTCTGAAGCGTTTAATAAATTCTTCAGTTTTTCTACACCTTCTTGATGAGTCAAGCGGTTGTCTTCAAGAAACCGGGTTGTTGTAATTACCCGACCATTATAATTATCAACGATACTGCCACCATCGATCAGTAAATCTGTAGATGATTTGCTAATACCCACCGTATTAGCAAATGAGTTAAAGCTATTCTGCACTTCTTTGCTTTGTTGACGTGTCATCGAAGCCCAGGTGTATGTAAACTGAATTGGGCGTTCGGGATTAACAGTAGTGAAATCACGCATTCATATATCATATACATCTGCCGTAATGATAATGTCTTCTGGTAAACGCCCTTCGTAAAATCGTTTGGTATCCTTGTCAACAATGAGCACGACATTGTCATTATTCATAATTGACTTGGCGTAATCAATTTGGAAATCTACAATTAGATTAAATGCTTCTGAATAATACCTGTTGCTAACAGAAGGGGCTGAAAGTACTAAGAGCATTCTATCATTGCTCAATACATTAGTTAATGTATCTCTTGCTGTTTGTTCGTCAGAAGCAGTATTGCTGCAGGAAGATATTATCATGCCTAATGTAATTAGTAAAGAGATCATTTGTTTCATGGTTTTGATTGCTATTATACT
>JAESSQ010000155.1 GCA_016764035.1 Gammaproteobacteria bacterium | reverse complement strand
TGCATCGTTCATCGGATGTGCCTATGTACGCTGTTGACGCTATTGTCCGTCGTGCTAAATCATTACAAAAAACGCTTGATGCCCAATCTATATGTGTCAGATTAAACCGTGTTGAGGCTGGACGCCTGGGTGTCAGTAAGGCATCGACAGTAACCGTAAAACAGGGTGATACGAGTACGGTGATGAATCTGATCATTGATGAGACGGTTCCCAATGCGTCTGCCTGGATCCCTATGGCAGTAGAAGGTCATGCATTACTCGGTACAGCCTTTGCAAAAATAAGTGTTGAGGCTAACGTATGATCGATAGTTTCTTAGCTATAGGCCTGGATGTTTGGGACTGGTTTCCGGCCGATATGCAAACGCTATTGTTTATTATTGGCAAAATACTACTGATTTTATTGCCATTGTTATTATGTGTGGCATACATCACTTTTGCTGAGCGTAAGGTAATTGGTTATATGCAAAGTCGTATCGGGCCAAACCGTGTCGGATTTCGTGGTTGGTTGCAGCCTATAGCCGATGCCTTGAAGCTGATGTTCAAAGAAGTCATTATCCCAACGAAATCAGATAAATACTTATTTTTGATTGCCCCTGTTTTATCGATTATGCCTGCTTTAGCAGCATGGGCAGTCATTCCGTTTGATCGCGGTGTGGTGTTGACAGATGTTAATGCTGGTTTGCTTTATGTTTTAGCGTTAACGTCTATCGGCGTGTATGGCGTTATCATTGCTGGTTGGGCATCAAATTCTAAATATGCAATTATAAGTTCGCTTCGTGTTGGTGCGCAAATTGTGGCTTATGAAATCGCCATGGGTTTTGCGCTGGTCGGCGTACTGATGGCAAGTGGCAGTCTTAATATGAGCGTTATCGTTGAAGGACAGGCGGGTGGTATCGGTAGTTGGTATATATGGCCACTATTTCCTATGTTTTTTGTTTATTTTATTTCGGGTGTGGCAGAAACTAACCGTGCGCCTTTTGATGTGGCTGAGGGTGAATCTGAAATTGTTGCAGGTTTTCATGTTGAATATTCGGGCATGGCGTTTGCGATTTTCTTTTTGGCGGAATACGCAAATATTATTTTAATTTCTGCGTTAACAGCGCTGCTGTTTTTAGGTGGTTGGTTATCGCCTTTTGAAGGCTTGCTTGCTGCAGACCATTGGTTGGCGGGTACAAGTTTTTTCTGGTTTTTTGCTAAGGCCTGTATCTTTGCTTTTTGTTTTCTCTGGTTTCGTGCAACGTTCCCGCGTTATCGTTATGACCAGATTATGCGTTTAGGTTGGAAAGTGTTTATACCGGTTACCATCGTTTGGTTAGTTGTCGAAGCCGTCATGGTTGTAGCTGAAGTTGGTCCTTGGGCAGTGTAGGGGAGTTGATATGAATGCAATCAAATATTTCATCAAGAGTTTCTCATTTTGGGAACTATTAAAAGGCCTGGGTGTAACGGGTAAGTATTTTTTTGCGAAAAAAATTACCGTGCAATACCCAGAAGAGAAAACGCCGATGTCACCGCGTTTTCGTGGTCTGCATGCATTACGTCGCTATGCTAATGGTGAAGAACGTTGCATCGCCTGCAAATTATGTGAAGCTGTTTGTCCTGCCCTGGCGATAACGATTGATTCGGAAGAGCGTGAAGATGGCACGCGTCGTACCACGCGATACGATATCGATCTTTTCAAATGCATTTATTGTGGTTTTTGTGAAGAAGCCTGTCCGGTCGATGCAATTGTTGAAACACATATATTTGAATACCACTTTGAAGAACATGGCCAACAAATAATGACCAAAGAGAAATTGCTCGAAATTGGTGATAAGTACGAAGCAGAGATTGCTGCCAACAAACAGGCCGATGCGGTTTATCGCTAGGGTTTATCACTTATGTTTATCATCAGGAAAAATAAATGACAATTATTGATTTTTTATTTTTTTTATTTGCCAGTGGCACGATAGCTTCTGCCTTAGGTGTAGTGGCTTCTAAAAATCCGGTGCATTCCGCATTATATTTAGTACTGACATTTGTCAGCTGTGCAGCTATCTGGCTGTTACTGGAAGCTGAATTTTTGGCAATTACTTTGGTATTGGTTTACGTAGGTGCGGTGATGGTGTTGTTTCTGTTCGTGGTGATGATGCTTGACATCAAGGTTGCAGAGATGCGTGAAGGTTTTGTGTCCTATCTCTTTGTCGGTTTTTTAATTGCTTTTATGATGCTGGCTCTCATGGTTTATGTGGTTGGTCCCGTTGGCCCTGATGTGATGGGCATTGCTGCGTTGGACAATGCCACGAGGCACACGGCTGAATACAGCAACACAGAAGCATTGGGTGAGATACTCTATACCGATTATGTCCTGGCTTTTGAGATTGCCGCAATCATTTTATTAGTGGCGATTATCGCTGCTATTTCCTTAACATTGCGCAGGCGGCCAAATACGAAACACCAGTCACCGGCGAAGCAAATAAAAGTGAAAAGTGATGAGCGTCTGAAGATTATCGATTCGGATGCCGAGGAGCTTAAGTGATGGAAGCTGTTATGTCAGATACAGGTATGGTTGGTTTAACCAGTTACCTGACCCTTGGTGCCATTTTATTTGCCATCAGTGTGGCCGGTATTTTTCTTAACAGAAAAAATATAGTGGTTTTATTAATGTGTATCGAGTTGATGCTGTTAGCAGCGAATATTAATTTTATCGCTTTTTCGTATTATTTAAACGATTTGTCTGGGCAGGTTTTTGTCTTTTTTATCTTAACCGTTGCTGCTGCAGAAGCGGCTATCGGTCTGGCAATACTTATAACCTTTTTTCGTACTCGACATACCATTGAGATCGATGATCTCGCTGCTTTGAAAGAATAAGTCATGGAAACCTTATACCTGGCCATTCCACTCGCTTCACTTCTCGGTGCTATTGTTGCGGGTTTCTTTGCTGCGAAAATTGGCCGTAAAGGTGCGCATACCATCACAATACTCGGTGTTGGCACTTCATTTGTTTTGTCATTGTTCGCATTAAACCATCACGTGTTTGATGGAGCGTCTGCTTATAATCAGTCTGTTTACCTATGGATGGTTTCTGACGGTATCCGATTTGAAGTTGGCTTTTTAATCGATAATTTAACCGTGATGATGATGTCTGTAGTGACCGGTGTGTCATTAATGGTGCATGTCTATACCATTGGTTATATGGCGGATGATCGACACAACTGGCCCAAAGAAAGCCTTGCAGGAATCAATTCATACCAGCGTTTCTTCAGTTATATCTCCTTATTTACTTTTTCGATGTTGATGTTGGTGATGTCGAATAACTTTTTGCAATTGTTCTTCGGTTGGGAGGCGGTGGGTCTGGTTTCATACTTGTTGATCGGTTTCTGGTCGGTGCGACCGACTGCTGTGTACGCAAACCTGAAGGCATTTCTGGTTAACCGTGTGGGTGATTTTGGTTTTATATTGGGTATCGCTGCTATTGTGATGTATACCGGTAGCCTGGATTATTATGAAGTGTTCGCGCAAGCAGAAGTGTTGTCGTCGCAGAGCATGAGTATCTTTTCTGGTGTGGAATGGAGTGTTATCAGTGTAATTTGTATTCTGCTGTTTATTGGCGCTATGGGTAAGTCGGCACAAATTCCTCTGCATGTATGGTTGCCCGATTCGATGGAAGGTCCGACGCCGATTTCTGCGTTAATCCACGCTGCCACTATGGTGACGGCCGGTATTTTTATGGTCACGCGTATGTCGCCGCTGTACGAATGGTCTGATGCTGCATTGAGTTTTATTATCGTTATTGGTGCGTTGACTGCGTTTCTCATGGGGCTGGTTGCTATCGTGCAAAATGACATCAAACGCGTGGTAGCATATTCTACTTTGTCGCAGTTGGGTTACATGACGGTTGCACTGGGTGCGTCAGCGTATTCAGCAGCCGTGTTTCATTTAATGACGCATGCTTTCTTTAAAGCCTTATTATTTCTTGCTGCGGGTTCGGTAATCATTGCCATGCATCATGAGCAGGACATTCGCAAAATGGGCGGTTTGAAAAAATACCTACCGATTACGTACTGGACGACATTGATTGGTTCGTTAGCATTGATCGGTTTTCCTGGCATGTCTGGTTTTTTCTCAAAAGACAGTATTATTGAAGCCGTTCACCACTCGGACATAGCGGGTAGTGATCCGGCTTATTATGCTGTGCTCTCCGGTGTTTTTATTACAGCACTCTATACGTTTCGACTGTTTTTCCTGGTGTTTCATGGCGAAGTAAGAATGGATGCGCATACCAGAGGACATATACATGAGCCTTCATGGGTT
>JAESSQ010000154.1 GCA_016764035.1 Gammaproteobacteria bacterium | reverse complement strand
AGTGAATGCGTCATCAAATGTAATATTTGACGGGCTTCAGTTTGAAATTCGAGGGTTTCTTTACTCGCTTCAACGCTCATTTTTTACTCCAAAAATAGAAAGTTCAGTATAGGGTGTTATTGGCTGTAGATATGGGGGTGGTTTTACTGTTATCAAGCCGATTAGCGATCAAAAAACAAAAAAATTCCCTTTAAGCAGTGTAAGTATAAAGACCTTGTTCGCGCATCAGTTATTTTCTACACTTTTTAGTAAACGTATCTTTTGCAAGCTTTGATCAATTAGCGCTTTTCTTGAATCACTAACGGTCACCAGCAACAACTCAGAGAAAATTTTATCGGCATCGTCATATATCTCAGCGAGCACCAGTGCCTGGCCAGCCTTAAATCGTGCCGATTGCGCCCACAAATCATCGTACGCACCAGCGATAGCACGCGCCGATTTCAGATAATACAAGGCAGCAAGATCATATTTTTTCGTGGCAAAATAGGATTCTGCCTTCCAAAAGTGTATCTCACGTTTCAGTTGTTCGTTCAGGCCGTCAAAATACAACAGGTCAAATAATTGGATAGCCTGTTGATGTTGATGTACAGTTTGAAAGTCAAAAACAACCTGAATGTATCGATCCAATTCTGCCCGGGTAATATTGGGTTTTTCAATGAAGGTTTTTCGAATCAAGTTTTCACTCTGCTTGTACTTGCCTTGCAAAACAAAAACGCGCGCTTTTCGCATACGCCAATCAAACAGGGAATTTCCTTGCGGGGGTTCATCCAGGCTTTTCATTATTGTCGCGGCATCATGGTAGTCACCTTCCGCTAACGCATAGTCGACCAAGCGATAGCGCACTTCATCAGGTAACACATCGACATCAGGCACTTTACTGCTGTGCAAATACAATTGATTGATTATTTCTAAGCCATTATTTCGTTTTTCTAAAATCTCGACAATGGTGGTATGTTGTTGTCGCTTTGTTGAAAATGTTTTTGTTTGTAGAATAAGTGCCGCGTTTAATGCAAGCGTATCTTCAGGGCTAATTGCTCTTAACTTATCCGATAGAATTTGCCACTGATTATCATTGCCCAATAACAAGCCATGCTCATTGGCTATTGCTAACCCTCGCTTATTATACAAAGCCCATAAATCGTCAGCCTTAACCTGATGACTTTCATTGAGTACCGGGTAATCAATACCTAGCGACAACATGGTTTCTAAATGTAGAACCTGACTTGAATTATCCGATAAAAACCTTGATGCCAAATAAGCAACATAAGAATATGCCCAACGCTGAGCGCGACTTAATAATTTCCCATGCAACTTTTCACGCATTTGCTGGTGGATAGTCGACGCCTGCTTCGGTTGGTCCCGCAATTGCGCAATGTACAATAAAGCCTCGACATCAACAGCATTTATTTCTTCATCTTGTACTCGCTTTAATTTTTCTATGGCCTGTTGCGGTCGATGCGTTGCAAGTAAGATCTGAGCCTGTAGCAATATCCAGTCAATGTCTGCAACATCTACAGCGTAATCCACCTCATACTTAACCAACGCTCGCCTCGCATCATCATCGCGTTGTAGCTGTAAATACGCACGTGTTACCAGTCGTCGCCAGGCAGCAAGTAGCGCTTTATCCTGGTTTTCTGCTTTTGTCTGCCAAAGCATAATCTGCAATTGCGATAATGCTTTTTCTCTTTGCTTAAGCTGCAATCTGGCGATAACTTGTTGCGTCTCAAACCACAAACGAATCTTTTTGGTTATATGCCCATCACGATTTGCTTTCTCAAACAGCCACTGCGTTCTTTCGACCAGTTGCGCCCATTGTTCTAGCGCCGCCATTAATAAAATACGTTTATACTCAAACGCATACCAGTCTGCAGTGTATAGTTGACGCTTCTTTTGCTCATCATCTAACAAGCTGAGCGCAAGTCCCGGTACACCTAGCTCAATTAAAGCATTCATCTGCGCGAGTGATTGAAAGGTAACAGAGGACTTATCTACATTAGAAACAACAATTTTTTCTGGCGAAGCTGCAGAAGAATGCGCTACGGGTACCGGGCTGTTTTGATCTGCCCATGCTTTACCCAGTACACCCAACATCAATAAAACTAAAAAGAAAACGCGCATCTATGTATAGCCTTTTGTTATTTGTCGCTTTTATGCGTAAGCGACGTACCAACTCAGTTTAGCGTAAATCAATCTAGCAGCCATATATGTCTAGGCATAACCTAATCAATAAAACAAAAAAAGAGCGGTACAATGTACCGCTCTTTTTCAGAAACCATCAAACATTCCCTGTTGTTTTTAAACAACAGTTTTAGTCGATTATTTTTTCTTATCAGACAATTTAAGCTTTTCGGTAATACGTGCTGCTTTACCCGTTCTACCACGAAGATAATAAAGTTTAGCGCGACGAACTTTACCACTACGTTTAACTTCAATTTCAGCTATCGCATTACTGTATGTCTGAAACACACGCTCAACACCTTCACCATGCGAAATCTTACGTACGGTAAATGCAGAATGTAAACCACGGTTACGTTTTGCAATGACGACACCTTCAAAAGCCTGTAAACGTTCACGCTCACCTTCTTTTACACGTACCTGAACCACAACGGTATCACCAGGATAAAATTCTGGCACGTCACGTGTCATTTGTTCAGCTTCAATTTGTTGAATTATGTTACTCATATCATTCTCCGCTTTCGCGTCCTATCGTTTATTCTATCTAATGTATTTTTATTCGTGTTCAGTTTTAAATTCAGCAAGTAAACTCGCCTTCTCTTCATCCCAACACGAGCTATCTTTTTCCAGTGCATCCAGCAAATCAGGCCTTCTTTGCCAGGTTCTGCCCAATGCCTGCTTCAAACGCCAACGCGCTATTGCTTTATGATCACCGCTTAACAAAACTTTCGGCACCACTTGCTCATTCATTTTTTCTGGTCGTGTGTAATGCGGGTGATCCAATAAACCTTGCATAAATGAATCTTGCAAAGCAGATTCATCGTCACCTAACACGCCCGGTAGTAATCGAGTAACACCATCGACAACGACCATGGCAGCAAACTCACCGCCACTTAACACATAATCACCTATCGACCACTCTTCATCAACCAGTGATTCTATGATTCGCTCGTCTATACCTTCGTACCGACCAGCTATCAAAATCAAATTCGTTACACTTGCTGCCGTGTCAACCAGTAACTGCTGGTTGAGCCGCTGTCCTTGTGGGCTTAAATAAACCACTTTGGCCGAATTTTTTCCAGCCTGTTTATCTGACATGGCTTTTGCTGCCTGTATCGCCCTGGCTAATGGCTCAACCTTCATTAACATGCCGGGGCCACCACCGTATGGCCTATCATCTACCGTACGATGCTTATCTTCCGTATAGTCTCTTGGGTTAAAGCATTGCAGGCTTACACTCTGCTGTTTTATCGCTCTACCCAACACACCAAATGCTACGGCTTGCTGTATTAATTCTGGAAATAGACTGATGATATATATGTTCACTGTCACCAACGTGTAGCTATAAGCCTTTAATGCAAATCAGCAGTGCAGACCAACAATACAGGTCAGCTATATATTTCAAATGCTACAATCAGAAGTCTGCATCCCAATCTACTTTTATAACGCCTTGCTCCAAATCCACCCACATTGTCGGACCAGGTAGATCTGCACCCGGTATCGCCCAGGGAATAAGCCGCTCTTTTATTTCTTTGTCTGCTGTCTTATCACTTTCATCTTCAGCGACAACAACCAGCACATCATTTGCACCGGTTTCCAACAGACTTTTTACAACACCTAACTCGATAGCCTGCTGGTTAATTACTCGCAAACCAATTAAGTCATGCCAGTAATACTCTTTATTTTCTTGCAACACTTCGAGCTGCTGTTGCTCAATCGCTATCTCTTTTCCGATAAAAGCTTCTGCTTCATCACGGCTGTTGCAATGTTCCAGCTTGGCTACCACGGTTTTAGCATGACGCTTACCAGCTTTTAATCTGACCGAAACCCATGGTGCTGTTTTTCTATTCTCTGGCCGGATAAACCAGGGATCGTAGTCAACGATAGATTCCATCGGGTCGGTATAAGAAAAAACCTTAACCCAACCCTTTATGCCATAGACACCTGTGATTCGTCCTAAAACGATTTTCTTCGATGCCTGAGCGTGTTGATGAGAATCCTGTCTACTAGCTTGATTGTCCATACACTATATACAACCAAATCCAAACTGACTCGAACAAAAACTATTAAGCAGCTGCTTTAGCCTGTTTTAGCAAGCTAGATACACGATCAGAAGTCTGTGCACCCTCTGACTTCCAGTGTGTTACACGATCCAGATCAACAACCAGACGTTGTTCACCACCCGTTGCACCTGGGTTAAAATAACCTAAGCGTTCGATGTAGCGACCGTCGCGAGATCTGCGTGAATCTTTAACATCAATGTGGTAAAAAGGCTTTTTCTTCGCACCGCCTTTCGATAAACGTATTGTTACCATTAGTCACTCTCAAAATCTTATATAAACAAAAAATGACCTTTCGGCCACAGGAAACCGCGCATTTTACGTGATTATTTTACTAGATGGAAGCCTGTTTTACAGATAAACGTAAGAATGATGGCCGAGCAATACTTTCGTCAAACCTTCGCTATTTACATTTTGCATACTAAATCACGCAAAACATAGCTTGAATCTGTTAAAACCCCATACCACCCGGGCCGCCCATACCTGGTGGCATGCCGCCACCTTTCATGGCGCGCATCATCTTCGCCATGCCGCCTTTAGACATTTTTTTCATCATTTTTTTCATCTGCATCTGCTGTTTGATGAGACGATTTACATCCTGTACTTGCAGCCCACTACCCGCAGCAATGCGGCGTTTTCGCGAGCCTTTGATGACATCTGGAAATGCTCGTTCTTTCGGTGTCATCGAATTAATCATACCTACCATACGACGCATTTCTTTGTCGGTAGCCTGATCCTTAAGTTTTTCGACCATGCCCGGCATACCTGGCAATTTGTCAATTAGGCTAGACATACCACCCATATTTTGCATCTGCTCAAACTGTTCTTTCAAATCGTTGAAATTAAAACTTTTTCCTTTTTGCAGTTTTTTCGCCAATTTTTCGGCTTTTTTGTGGTCAACTTTTTGCTGAACTTCTTCGACCAGAGAAAGCACATCACCCATACCCAGAATACGTGATGCTACGCGATCAGGGTGAAAAGCTTCCAGGGCTTCGACTTTTTCACCTGAGCCCATAAATTTAATGGGTTTGCCTGTAATTTGACGAATAGACAACGCCGCACCACCACGAGCGTCACCATCGGTTTTTGTTAATACGATACCGGTCAACGGCAGTGCTTCGTTAAAGGCTTTCGCTGTATTAGCTGCATCCTGCCCCGTCATGCTGTCAACAACAAACAGTGTCTCGACTGGATTAACGCTAGCATGAATGGCTTTTATCTCATCCATCATGTCCACATCGATATGCAGTCGGCCAGCGGTATCAACAATCACGACATCAATAAAATGCTTTCGGGCATACTCAATGGCCGCTTTAGCAATATCGGTAGGCTTCTGTTCAGTAGTGCTGGGAAAAAATTCGGCACCGACTTGTGTAGCCAGTGTTTTTAGCTGCTCTATCGCAGCAGGTCTATAAATGTCACAACTTACCAGTAAAGATTTTTTCTTTTCTCTGTCACTGAGCATTTTGGCTAGTTTAGCGACGGTGGTGGTTTTACCCGCTCCCTGTAAGCCCGCCATCAAAATAACCGCTGGCGGCTGCGCGCTTAGGTCTAGCTTTTCATTGTGCTCGCCCATCACCCTTACCAGTTCGCTTTGAACGATATCGATGAACACCTGGCCCGGCTTAAGGCTAGTTAAAACTTCTTCGCCTAAGGCGCGTTGTTTTACATCATCAATAAAGGTACGGACAACGCTTAATGCAACATCGGCTTCCAGTAGAGCCATACGAACATCGCGCAAGGCATCCTGAATATTGTCTTCGGTTAAACGGCCTTCGCCACGCAATTTTTGCGCGGTTTTAGCAAGACGCTCACTTAGTCCATCAAACATGGCACACCTAATTTAAAATTTATCGAAAGAGAATCCACAGCGTTGAATTATACCCGAGTTATCTCGGCATACTGAGGTCAGAATAAAAAAATCACAACTGAAATAAATCGCCACTGTTTAATTGATAGACATCCCAGTCTGGCAAAGCCGCTTTGCATTGTTCGATGATCATCTGTTCACTTCCTGGCTTCAGATGTGAAATATATATTTTGGTTTTGCGTTTTAGCTTGGATAGATCCTGAGCCAGAAGCTGCGGACAATAATGGCAAGCCAATTTTGCCAATTCAAGGTGCTCGTCAGCAAAAGCTGATTCTACAAATAAAAGGTCGACATAATTATGTTTGTTGAGACTTGTCCAGAAATTTTCATTGCATGTTGTGTCGCCACTAAACGCAAACACCTTTCCCTCTGACTGCACACAATAAGCAACCGCCGGCACGGTATGATTAACACGAATCATCTCAATAAAACGCCCCGAGATTTCGTTCACAGAACCTGCAGCCATCGTTTGCAATGTTAAGACCGCATCGGTTTTATTCGGCAGCTCGGTAAAGTCGGGCCAGATAGTCCAGTTAAAAATATGTTCCTGTAATGCCTTAATTGTTTCTGGCAAGGCATGTACGACCAACGGTTGCCCGATTAAATTGTCAAATAATGTATCGACCAACAAAGGGATAGCCGCGATATGATCCAGATGTGAATGCGTTATAAAAATATGTTTAATTCGACGCATCTCTGCCAATGACAAACCACATACACCCGTTCCAGCGTCAATCAATATGTCATCATCCACTAAAAATGATGTGGTTGCGATATTTTGGCCTATCCCCCCACTACACCCTAAAACACGTACTTTCATTAAAACAACCCGATTATGCCCAACACAATTATTTATATTGTCTTATAATTTTCATTTAACATACGGAAACACTGAACAAAATTGTTTCCTTTAATTCAATAAGTCTCTAAGTAACTATGATGCTAACATGCAACGTAGTGTAAAAAGTATACGTGGACACTATAACGAAAAGTTGTACGAACTCACCTTTTCAGCAGAGCCAACAATTAACTCACTATTTATTAAATTAATATATTGCAGTATAGACCAGCAATCTAACATGACATGACTGATTATATCTTCACATTAGGTGGCATAACTTTTTATATAGCATGTTCTATATTGCTATTCTTTCATGTCAAAAACATGGCTCACGTAGGCAATACACTATCAATAAAGTCTATCGTATCCATCGGCTTAATTGGTTTACTGCTACATGCCCTGGCACTGCATAACAGCATGTTCAGTCCACTTGGCATCGACCTTGGCTTTTACAATGCCATGTCATTAATTACTGCTTTTATCGTTTTACTCATCTTGATTGCTACCTGGCGTCATCCCGTTGAAATACTTGCCATCATTCTACTGCCTATCGCATCGATAATTTTGATGTTCGAGCTTACCAATTCCAGTAGTCACATTCTTTCCGTTGACACATCAAGTGCTTTAATCTTTCACATATTAACCTCGATTCTCGCTTACAGTCTGCTTACACTTGCTGCGCTGCAAGCGGTATTGCTGTCCATACAGAACAGGCTACTGCACAGTCATCAGCCCAGTGGCGCAATCCAGTTACTCCCCCCGTTGAAAAACATGGAAACGTTATTGTTCGAAGTGATTATTGTTGGTTTTTTCGCACTAACGATTTCACTCGGCAGCGGCCTGATTTTTCTGGAGAACATGTTTGCACAGCATTTGGTACACAAAACTGTTCTTTCCATCCTGGCCTGGTTCGTCTTCCTTATATTATTAATCGGTCATTGGAAACTGGGCTGGCGCGGACGTACCGCCATTCGCTGGACCTTAAGCGGCTTTGTCAGTTTAATGCTGGCGTACTTTGGCAGTAAGTTTGCACTGGAAATCGTACTGGCCTAAAACAAGCACTATCAATATCTACAATATAAAGTGAATTATTTCACTTGACTACAAAACTGGTTCGCACAAAATTAACGCAACTCTGTTAACAAGAGACACCTCTTCTTGAACGATTTATCGACGACTTCACTGTTTATCACCCTGGCAATATTAATTTTACTATCCGGTTTCTTTTCGGGTTCTGAAACCGCATTGATGACACTCAACCGTTATCGTGTAAAAAGTCTGGCCGATAAAGGACACAAGGGCGCGCAACTTGCCATCAAATTATTAAGCAGGCCCGACCGCCTACTCGGTTTGATACTGCTCGGCAATAACATTGTCAATATATTCGCAGCGACCATCGCTACCATTATCGCTTTGCGACTCTACGGTGAAATTGGCCTGGTCATTGCCCCCATCGTGCTCGCCTTCGTGATATTAGTTTTCGCCGAGGTAACACCTAAAACACTGGCGGCATTAAAACCAGAAAAACTCGCTTTTCCCTCGGCGTTTGTTTACACCTTAATAGCTACACCGCTTTATCCATTTGTCTGGTGTGTCAATATTTTCTCCAACACGCTGTTACGGTTTATCGGTATCCACCCCGAAAAACATGCTGGACAAGAACTCAGCGCAGACGAATTACGTGCAGTTGTCATCGAAGCTGAACACTTTATGCCGCAGGCACACTCTAATATGTTGCTTGGCATCCTCGACCTGGAGCAAGTGAGTGTCGAAGACATCATGATTCCGCGAAGTGAAGTAACCGGTATCGATTTAAATGATAACTGGAATGATATCGTGCATCAGATCACCCATAGCCAACGTACCCGTGTGCCGGTTTTTCATGACAGCATAGATAACACCATCGGTGTTCTACATCTACGCAGGGTACTCAGCCTGTTTTCCCGCGACGAACTCAATTTAAAAACGCTAAAAAAATTGATCAAACCAGCCTACTTTATTCCTGCTGGCACCACACTCACCCGACAACTTTTAAGCTTTAAAGATAATCGCCGGCGTTCCGGCCTGGTGGTTGATGAATACGGCAGCATCCAGGGACTGGTTACCATAGAAGATATCCTCGAAGAAATCGTCGGACAATTTACCACTGACTCACCGACACGCAACCTTGGCATTTACAAACAAGCTGATGACAGCTACCAGATCGACGGCAACACACATATCCGTGAAATTAATCGTTTTTTAAAATGGACGCTACCCACTGACGGACCTAGAACGCTCAACGGTTTAATCCTCGAACACATGGAAATCATTCCGCAAAACGGCACCAGTTTAATGATAAATGATTACGCCATAGAAGTGACACGCACCACCAACAACGCCGTGCAAACAGCAAAAATAATAAACACAAAACCCGACTCCCCTGATAAAAATAACAAGCAGGTTAATGCGTCTTAGTCATGGCTAAAATAAAAGTACAATATGCATGCACCTCGTGTGGCGCCAGTCACTCAAAATGGGCGGGGCAATGCGGTGACTGCGGTGAATGGAACACCATGAGTGAAGCCATCACCGCGATAACAGGCAATAACCGTCAGGGTTTTGCCGGTAAAAAAAGCAATGCAAAAATTCAGGCTATGGAAGACATTCAGATGCACGCAGAGATGCGTACCCCCACCCATATCAGCGAGCTCGACCGTGTACTCGGCGGCGGTCTGGTGCATGGTTCGGTGACCTTAATCGGTGGTGACCCTGGCATCGGCAAATCGACATTATTGACCCAGACCTTAGCCAGCCTTAGCCAAACACTGCCCTGCCTCTATGTAACCGGTGAAGAATCGTTACAACAAATCACCATGCGCGCACATCGACTGGGACTAGAAAGCGCAGGATTAAAACTGCTTTCAGAAACCTGCGTGGAAAGCATTATCACTCTGTCCAGTGAGCTAAACCCAAAAGTTATCGTTATCGATTCCATTCAAACTATTTACACCGAGACACTGCAATCCGCACCCGGCGCAGTGGCACAGGTAAGAGAAAGTGCGGCGCAACTGGTGCGCTTTGCCAAACAGACCGGTACCGCTTTATTTCTGGTCGGCCATGTTACCAAAGAAGGCACCCTCGCCGGCCCTCGCGTACTCGAGCACATGGTCGACACCGTACTTTATTTTGAAGGCGACCCCGGTGAACGCTACCGCATGATCCGTGCCATAAAAAATCGTTTTGGCGCGGTCAACGAACTCGGCATCTTCGCCATGACTGATGAAGGTTTAAAAACCGTTAGCAACCCGTCAGCCATCTTTCTTTCACGCCACGAAGAACCCGTACCTGGCAGCATCATCACCGTTACTCGCGAAGGCAGCCGTCCTCTGCTTATCGAATTACAGGCATTGGTCGATGAAAGCCATAGCCATAATCCGCGTCGCGTCTGCCTTGGGCTTGACCCCAATCGTTTGAATATGCTGCTGGCGGTAATGCATCGCCACGCTGGCATCGCCCTCTACGATCAGGATGTTTTCATTAACATCGTCGGCGGCGTCCGACTCACCGAAACTTCCGCCGATACCGCTCTTGTTCTTGCTGCACTTTCCAGCTTCCGTGACAAACCCTTACCCAACGACGTATTTACGTTTGGCGAAGTTGGTCTAGCCGGTGAAATTCGCCCTGTACCCAATGGTCAGGAACGTCTAAAAGAAGCCGCCAAACACGGTTTCAAAACCGCGATTATCCCCAAGGCCAACATGCCAAGAAAAGATGACCGTATTGATGGCTTAAATATTATTGAGGTACAACGCGTGAGTGAATTGATAGACACCGCTATAACACTCTAAAAAGATGAGACCTTGTTAAGCCAGGGCCGGAATCACCCTATACATACGGCTAGTTTCTGTCACTAATCAAGCAGCCGTCGACTGGCTTTACTATCGGGATAAAGGGTTTGTTCAATTTCGTAATACGCGCTTATTTTATTTTTGTTTATGCCCAGTTTATGACGCACCGACTTCAAGCTATCGTCAACCAATGTTAAGTAATCAACCTGATCCAGCGCCATGCCATCCGCTGCTTCTGCGAGTTTTAATGCCGCACGAAAGATATCGATGTCGCGATCTCTGAACTTATAGGTTTGTGGATACAAATGTTTGGTAATCAACTCGAACAACCGGGCCTCACTCAGACTGACCTGTTTGGTTGAACCCATGGTATAACCGATGGTAAACGCTTCATCTTCTGGCAATAAGCCACGGCCTAATAAAATGTGTATATAGTCATGCGCGATAAGATCAACCGCACCATGAAACAACGAGAACCCTGGAATAGAAAACCCAGGGTTTTCTAGCAACTTGACAATAAGCGGAATATCCTCTTTCTGCGCACCAATTTCCTGCAAACTTGCGCGTGCGGCAGCCAACGTTAATCGGCCCTGCGAAATCGGGATGTGCCAGTCAGAATAGTGCATCGCCATTACCTACCATTTCTTTGCCTACTATTTTTTGCCTGCTATCTCATCACAGTTATTTATCATCCTCCGTCGGCGCAAAACCACGCCGCATGGTATTTTCTGTGATCGTTGTCGAATCCATAAATTGCAATAAATAATCTTCACCACCGGCCTTGCTTCCGATACCGCTCAGCTTAAAGCCACCAAAGGGTTGACGCGATACCAGTGCGCCGGTGATCTTTCTATTTAGATACAAATTACCCACATTAAATTCATTTTTTGCGCGTTGTAAATGATCAGGGTCTCGCGAATACACACCGCCCGTTAATGCATATTGTGAATGGTTTGCCAGTTGCAGGGCCTGATCGAAATCCCTGGCGCGTAACACCGATAACACTGGACCGAATATTTCCTGTTGGGCAAGAGTAGAATCAGCTGCCACTTCGGCAAAAATAACCGGCGAAATAAAATAACCCGCGGCCAAATCACTCGATGAAAATCGCCTGATCCCATCATCCAATGCGATGCGAGCTTCACCTTTACCGTTTTTGATCGCGGACTGGATAGCCCCGTAAGCATGCTTGCTTATGACCGGGCCCATAACATTGCCAGGTTCATCCGGTGAGCCAATCTGCAAGCTCCTGGCGGCTGCGATCAGTCGCTCGAGGAATAAATCATAGACATGATCGAGCACGATTACGCGTGACGCAGCACTGCATTTCTGCCCCTGAAAACCGAAGGCAGAACTGACCGTACCCGTTACCGCCACATCCAGATCGGCATCTTCATCAACGATGATCGCGTTTTTACCACCCATCTCCGCAATAATGCGCTTAAATTGCATCTGCCCCGGCTGACGTTGTGCGGCCAGGTTTATCAGGCGTGACCCCACTGCCATCGATCCGGTAAATGCAATTATCTGCACATCATCATGTTTTGCCAGATATTCACCGATATCTTCACCCCTGCCACTAAGCAGGTTGACCACACCATCAGGTAAGCCTGCTTGCTGCATGAGTTCGACAAACTTTACTGCGATAACCGGTGTTTGTGACGAAGGCTTGACGATGGCGGTATTACCGCAGACGATAGTGGCAGACAGCATGCCGGTGAGTATCGCTAACGGAAAATTCCACGGCGGAATAACCAGGCCAACTCCACGAGCATGATAATGTGAGGTATTTTTCT
>JAESSQ010000153.1 GCA_016764035.1 Gammaproteobacteria bacterium | reverse complement strand
TTTCTACTCCAACAGTATCTATAGTTAAAAAAATTAAAAAAATTATAGGTGAAGAATCTTTTAGCAGCCTTCAATTTGGAAGTGAATTACAAGCAGTTTCTATAGATGAGAATTCAGTTCATATGACTCATAGAGATTATATGATTAATCGATTTTCAAAAACGCCTATTCATGGTTCTAGAGAAGATAGCGGTGAGACTTTACCTTGTCATTCAAACGGCTACAAAGGTCATAAAGATGTGTATGGTCGTATCTTTTTAAATAAACCTGGGCCAACCATGACTACAGGATGTATGAACCCATCTAAGGGGCGTTTCTTACATCCTTGGGAAAACCATGGTATTACTATTCGGCATACTGCAAGATTTCAAACATTTCCAGATAGTTTTAAATTCTCTGGAGGATTAATTAGTCAGGCTAGGCAGATAGGGAATGCCGTTCCTGTCGAATTAGGGAAGGCTTTGTTAAAGAATGTAGTGAAAATGCTTCAGCAAAACTCCGGCGATGTAAATCAAAAACTAATGTCTTCAAATAAATAATAAAACTTCAGGGATAGTTAATGACACGTTCTACCTCTTTTCAAACACGAGCCCGAGCAATAGATCATCTAGGTCGAGAACAAATCGCCGATGTTCCAACCGCCATATCTGAATTATGGAAAAATTCTTTCGATGCTTATGCTAGAAATGCAGAACTTCACCTTTTTGATGATGGCGAAAACGTAACTGTATTAGTTGATGATGGCCACGGTATGACTATCGATGACTTAATCAGTAAATGGTTAGTCATTGGTACAGAATCTAAAGCTATAAAACAAGATGATAACGATGAAGATAGAGACGGCTTACCTGTAAGACCTAAGCAAGGACAAAAGGGTATTGGTCGTCTTTCGAGTGCTGCGCTAGGGCCATTACTATTACTTGTATCAAAAAAGAAAAATGCTAACTTTGTTGCGCTTTTGATTGATTGGCGTTTATTTGAGAATCCTTTTTTATTCTTAGATGATATTAAAATCCCTCTCGAAGAATTTAAAACTAAAGATCATATAGAAACATTATTACCTGCAATGTTTGAAGAGTTGATGAGTAATATTTGGGGTAGTGAGAAGAAAGAAGACGAAGAAGAGAGAGAGCGTTTTGAGCGCTTAGCACGTAATGAACGCCTTGAAGCTGCTTGGAAAGATTTTTCTGAATTAGAACTCGAACAAGGTAAAGAAGAAACCACACAAACTAAAATAGCGGATACGATTATTCATTCAACGTTTGACGATCATCACTTTCAACAATGGTCAGTATGGAATGGAAATTCAGCTAAAGGAACAGCGCTATTTATTTCTGATATTAATGAAGATCTTGCAGCTCAATATGGTGATAAGAGCGACCCAACTGTTCTGAAAGCTCAAGAGACCCTGTTCAAAACACTCATTTCATTTACCAATCGAATAACAGAAGAGCATTTAGAGGATTTCAGGTACCGAGTTCAACTCCATAAAGGACTACATGACAAAGATATAGTTTCTCCTGAAAAAGAGTTTTCTCAGTATGATTTTGAACAATTAGAGCATAGAGTTGTTGGTTCTATTGATGATAACGCTGTATTTAAAGGGAAAGTTTCAGCATTTGGTGAAGATCTGGGTGAAATCGAGATTCCTTTACAATATAAAATGCCTAGTCATGCGCGAAGTAAAGTAGGAAATTTTAATATTTTGTTGGGTAGTTATGAAGCTTTGAGTGGTGAGGAAGGACTTGGTGGAAAACAGTCTTCCATGGATCCCGCTATTTGGACTGATATTGATGAAAAAATAGCTGATTATGGTGGGCTTAAGGTCTATCGCGATGGTTTGCGGGTAATGCCTTATGGACGAGCTGATAATGATTTTTTTGAAATTGAACATAGAAGGTCGAAAAGTGCGGGTACAGCCCATTATTCTTTGAGAAATATGGTCGGCGCGATTTCACTTACAGGTGAAGTTAATAAAAATTTAAGAGACAAGGCTGGTCGGGAAGGTTTTATCGAAAATAAAGCATCAAAAGCATTTAGAGACATAGTGAGTCTTTTATTAAAAGAGGTAGCAAAGCGCTATTTTGGACGTGATACAAATTCCCTTCGTCATGAATTTGTCTCCTCTTTAAAAGAAAAATATAGTCAAAGAAAAGCTGAAGCTGATTTCGACGCGGCGAAGAAAAAACAGACAAAAGATTTTAATAAAAACTTAAAAAAGTATGAGCCTAAAATTATTGAAGTTTTAGAACAAACAGAGGAGTTTGTTGGTGAGCTAGAGTCTGTTCAAGCATCAATAACGGTAGAACAAGTGCTTAAGTATCAGCAACAAGCTGAGAAACTACTTGCTATGCTTTCTGATAATAAAATTGTTTATCCACCTCGAAAAATTACCCTCTCACAAGAACAAAGGTACAGGAAATATAAAGATAACTATGAGTTTTCTCATAGTACGTTGAAGTCCTCAATTGATTCTTTAAATAAACATTTAGATAGATTACAGCCTAAATCGCCAGAAAACCTTGCGCAAAATCGTGTGAATCGTAATGTTAAGTATATTGTTGGCCAACTTAAAAAGTGGGAAGGCGAAGCGTTAAATATTCTTAGCTCAGAGAAGCAGCGGTTATCTGAAATGGTTGCGTCAAAGCACGAAGAATACAAGGTTGTTGTCGCGTCATATGTGAATGATATAGAAAAAGGCCAGATTGGTTTAGGTCATGGCTTAGAATTAATTGATGGTGAAATGGAAAAGCACCACAGTGCTAATGAACAAATATTTATTCCTTACATTAATGCGCTACAAAGCTTACAAGAAAACATAGACCTTGCTGGTTTAGCAGGCTTTACTATTGATAAAAGCTCTGAGCTACAAGAAGAGGTTGACCGACTAAATTCTCTTGCACAATTGGGGATTACCGTAGAAGTGATAGGCCATGAGTTGAATCATATGCAGTTTGATACTGAATCTGCACTATCCAGAGTAAGAGAACAGTTATCAAATCCTGAGGATTCTGAAAACCTTAAACGAGCCTACACCGCTTTAACTAATAAATTAAAGTTTCTTTCACCACTTAAATTATCTGGTGAAGTAGTACGAGAATGGATTTCAGGCAAAGATATAGTTGAATATTGTCGTGAATTTTTTGGTCATAAACTAACGGCGATTGATTTTACCTATTCTGAACAATTTGAACAATTTCAAGTATATGAGCAGCGAGCTCATATATACCCTGTTTTTATTAATTTGCTTAATAACTCTTTGTATTGGATCAGACAAAAAGAGCAAACTGAATTTAAAATCAGGCTTGATATTGTCGATAATAAAGTCGTAATAGCTGATAACGGTACGGGTGTATACCCTGATGATGTTGAAAGCTTATTTACTATTTTCTTTACCAAAAAAACAAGAGGAGGTCGAGGTGTTGGTTTATATCTTTGCCGACGTAATTTAGCTTCGGGTGGGCATAAAATATATTATGCACCTGGTGATGAATTAAAAATATTAAATGGCGCAAATTTTGTAATTGAGTTTAAAGGAACTAAACATGCCTGAAGCACAGGAAGAGACTAGCTTTAAGGATTTAATAAGTAAGGCGTATATAGAGCCAATAAAATCAGTTTTAGCGATTGATGATCAATATCAATCACTAGATGATGTATTAGATAATTTACAAAGTGGCACATCATTAACAGCTAATGCAGAACTAACTAGGCAAATACAAACACTCAAAATGGTTAGAGAGAATAATTGGCTTGCTGATATGCACAATGGTCAAACAGATTCAACTATTTTTGACCGTTTACACCAATGTGATTTGTTATTACTTGATTATCATTTAGATGAAAATAATCAAGATGATCCTGAAAAAGCCCTTAATATTCTTTCCAAGCTAAATCAAAACCATCATTTCAACTTAGTCATTGTTTATACTGCGGCAAGTAACCTTAATAAAGTAAGGTCTGAAATATTTACTAAATTATCATCAAGTAAAAATGAATTGTTTAGTAAACCTACTCAAGGAGCTGAACAATTACTAGAGCAATGGAGTGATGATGGTGAAAGTTATCAAGATGATATGCTGGAAAGTATTACCCGAAGTGATTTAGAGACTGTTTTATCAACACCTTCAATTATTGATGAACCTAACGAATTTACTGCTATTTTCTCACCTGTTGATCTGATTTTAAGTTCGACTGATGAAGATTTATCTGATGTTCAAAAACAACAACTTTACATAAAACTACTAGAATTTAAGGTTGCAGAATTAAAACAAAGTGGTGATTTTTCTGGTCATTCGACCATGAAAATAAGTAAAAATGACAGCCCGGTAATATGGCTAAAAACAGAAAAACTTTTTATTTCAATTGTTTCTAAAGCAAGTGTAGAACCTCAAAACCTTATCGAAAGCTTAAAGTTGGCAATAGAAAATTGGAGTCCAACCTGCCATAGACTTTTACTTTCTAAAATTAAAAGTGAATTAGATGATAATGGGCAATCTTTTGAAAATGAGGTTCTAAACTGTAGGTACACTAATGTCGGTTGGCTGGAACAGTTTTACAATAATGATGATGATGGTACACATGTTACAGTATCAAGACTAATGGAAGGCCTTACTTCTTCATTAAAGCACAATGAAGATTTATCAAAATATGCTAATGAGTTAAAAAAATATATTCAAATTGAAACTTTGGAAACTGTCGTTGTAAAAGAAAGTAATCAATCAATAGTTTTTCAGGCAGATAAGGAAAAAATTCGGAGTAATCTAAATGCTTATATATGCTCTCAAGCTCCAACAGGTAATCATTTAGTTCCAGGGCATATAATAGAATGGCGAGAAAGGGATATTACTCATTATTTTATTTGCTTGACTCCTGCATGTGACTTAGTACCTAGAGAATCTAAAGGTTGGAAAGAAAACTTAGGTAATGTTTTCCCTGTAAATCTTGTAAAGTTGGAACTACACACAGATCTATACACGACTAGGAAAACTAAACAAAATTTAGCCAAAGATATAGTTTCAGGTAACCATTTGTTTATAAAAATTGACTCAGAAGTTAAAGGCTTTTCTTTCTCAAAAGATATTAAATCAAGCCCTCACTGGGAACAATGCTACACTGAAAATCAAGGTAAGTTTTCTCTTAGCAAGGGGTATTTGACTCTTTCTTTAGCAAGAACACGATATAATCCAGCTTCGTTGTGTATTGAGAGTCGTTTTATAAGTTGTAGAGTAGTAGGTCAGCTTAGATATGAATATGCACTAAACTTAGTTAATAAACTTGGAACTACTTTAACTCGTGTTGGTTTAGACTTTGTGCCTTTAAACTAGGGTGTTTTAGTTTATAAAAACGATTTAATGCTGGTTTCCAATCTCTTATCGGCATTGCCCATTTTTTAGACGCTGCTTGAATCGCTAAGTAGACAACTTTAAAGGCTGCATCGTCACTTGGAAATACCTTTCTAGTTTTGTAAGCACATGTTCTTTACTAGGGAACTAGGGGGTTGGTTAGGTGCTTACGAGGAAAAAGCTATTCTCAGCCAAACACACACCTGAAACAGGCTCCTTGCGGGCGGACAATGTACACTAAATCACCACCATGATTGATCATTATCTGTTTTGATAA
>JAESSQ010000152.1 GCA_016764035.1 Gammaproteobacteria bacterium | reverse complement strand
TCCTTATAAAAAATGGACGGTTAATCGATCCTGCAAACGATATTGATCAAGCCGCTGACATTCACATAAGCGATGGCAAAATTGTTGATATTCAGGCAGCAAATAGCATCAACATTAGCGATAACACACAAATAATTGACGCCAGTAATCTAACCATCATTCCCGGCATCGTCGACTGTTGTGCTCGCTTGCGCGAACCGGGGCAGGAACACAAAGCGACTATCCGCAGCGAGACTATCGCCGCCGCAAAAGCTGGCATTACTACCCTTTGTTGCCCCCCAGATACTGATCCGGTTATCGACGAGCCAGCCGTGGTCGAACTCATTACCCAAAAAGCATCGAACGCAGGACACAGTAAAGTGCTGACGCTTGGCGCCTTGACCGCAGGCTTGCGTGGCGAACACTTAAGTGAGATATACGCATTAAAACAAGCCGGTTGCATCGGTTTAAGCAATGCTCGAAAACCGATTGAAAATTCACTCATTCTAAAACGTGCTTTTGCCTACGCTGCTACCTTTGATATGCGTATTTTCATTGAGCCTGATGAACACTGGTTAAGCATAGGCGGCTGTGCCCACGAAGGAAAAATTGCCACACGTTTAGGCTTAAAAGGTATACCCGTTTCTGCTGAAACTATCGCCATTGCCCGAGCACTAGAACTTGTCGCTGAAACTGGCGTGAGCGCTCACTTTGGTCGCCTGTCCAGTGCCCAGGGCGCGGAAATGATAGCCCGCGCCAAGAATGAACAACTGGCGATTACGGCCGATGTTAGCGCACATCAATTACATCTGACTGAACTCGATATCAGCAGTTATAACAGCGCCTGCCATGTCATTCCACCGCTAAGAACACAACGCGATAAAGAAGCCTTACTCAATGCTGTTGCTAATGGCACCATCGATGCTATTTGTTCAGATCATCAACCACACGATATCGATGCTAAACAAGCACCGTTTGCCAGTAGCGAAGCAGGTATTTCTTCCCTGGAAACATTACTACCCTTATGTATGCGTCTTACTGAACAAACACCTTTAGCATTGCATGACGTTATTTATAAAATTACTAAGGCACCTGCGAGCATACTAGGCGTAAAGGCTGGCACCCTGTCTATTGGCGCAGCCGCCGACATCTGTATTTTTGATGCCAACGAAGACTGGCAACTAACCACGGACACTATCAACAGTAACGGTAAAAACTCACCATTCATTGGTTGGAATTTATCGGGAAGGGTTAAACACACCATCATCGATGGTTGTTTATTATCAAACAATTAACGCCAGGCGCTTGCGTAAGCGCAAACATTATTAAACGTCATCTGAACTACTGGGAAATGTTAAAGCGTCCATCGATTCATCTTCGCTTTGCAGCTCTTTCAGACCACCGCCAAAATTTAACTTCCACTCGAGGTCACTACTCGAATCGGCATTAGCCAACGCCGCTTGCAAATCAATCTTCTTATCCTTAAATAATTCTAATAAAGACTGATCGAATGTTTTCATTCCAGTCTCATTACCTTTTGCCATAATTTCTTTAATCCCGTGAAAGTCACCTTCACGTATCAACTTACTGATATAGGGCGTATTAACTAAAACCTCCACAGCTACAACCTGCATACCTTCTTCATTTTTTACCAGGCGCTGCGCTAATATACAGTTCAGATTTAATGACAGATCCATCAGTATCTGATTATGCGCTTCCGTTGGGAAAAAATTCACCAGTCTCTCCAGAGCCTGATTCGCATTTATTGCATGCAATGTGGTCAAACAAAGGTGCCCCGTATCGGCATAACGAAGCGCAGAGGCCATCGTCTCCCGATCTCGCGCTTCACCAATCATAATTACATCCGGTGCTTCGCGCATAGCTTCACGTAACGCATTGTCAAAAGACAAGGTATCAAGCCCTACTTCACGTTGCCCGACGATACATTTTTTATGGCGAAACATAAATTCGATAGGATCTTCTATCGTCAGGATATGACCGGTGTCCGACATATTTCGATGATCAAGCATCGATGCGAGTGATGTTGATTTACCCATACCGGTTGCACCGACGACCAGGATTAGCCCTTTCTTCAGCATAATCATGGTTTTATAAATTTCAGGTAAATTCAGTTCATCGAGTGTTGGTATATCCGCACGAATATAACGAATTACCATAGAGACTTCGCCGCGCTGTTTATAGATATTTATACGGAATCTTCCCAGATCGGTGTATGACACACCCAGATTCAACTCAAGATTATCTTCAAAATCTTTAATCTGCATCGGCGTTAAAAAATCATAAGCCAATTTTTTGTCATGCCTGGGTTTAACATGCTTTTGCCCACAGGCCGCATGGAACCTTCAATACGCATACTCACCGGTGCGCCTGTGGTGAAATACATATCAGACGCTAACTGTTCAGACATCAATTTTAAATATGGCTGCAAATTCATTTTTATCCCTACATTACATTAACTAAAATAACCACTACATGATACTTGCAACGCATACATTATCGCGTCATTTAACGGATGCGGGCTTGTTCTTCCTGGTCTTCGACAGATATATTTTCCAGGCCTTCCATCAAGTCCGCGTTACTGGATTCTTTTCCTTCTAATTTAATCCGTAAACGCAGGTCATTAACAGAATCTGCATTGCGCAATGCATCTTCATACTTGATTTGACCATTTTCATATAAATCAAATAATGCCTGATCAAAGGTTTTCATACCAAGCTCATTAGACTTGGCAATTAGCTCTTTTATGTCATGCACATTACCTTTAAAAATCAGGTCTGACATTAACGGTGAATTAAGCATAATTTCAACCGCAGCAACGCGGCCATTTCCTTCGATATTAGGAATCAAACGCTGCGAGATTAAACTCTTTAAGTTTAAGGAAAGGTCCATCAACAACTGCTGTCGGCGATCTTCTGGGAAAAAGTTGATAATTCTATCTAACGCCTGATTCGTACTGTTGGCATGCAAGGTTGTCAGGCATAGGTGACCCGTTTCAGCAAATGCTATGGCATGCTCCATGGTTTCGCGATCACGAACCTCACCAATCAAAATAACATCGGGTGCCTGCCTTAAGGTATTTTTTAACGCGGTTTCATAACTATCGGTATCTACGCCAACCTCACGCTGTGTCACAATACTATTTTTATGGTTATGAATGAATTCAATGGGGTCTTCGATGGTAATGATGTGACCATGGCTATTGTCATTTCGATATCCAACCATCGCAGCCAGTGACGTCGATTTACCCGAACCTGTCGCGCCAACAAATATCACCAGACCACGTTTAGTCATGGTAATTTCTTTTAATATCGGCGGTAAATTCAAATTTTCAAATAATGGAATCTCAGAACGAATCACACGTAATACAACGCCCACTGAACCACGCTGGGTAAATGCATTTACGCGAAATCGTGATACCCCTGGCAAGCTAATAGCGAAGTTACATTCTTGCGTCTTCTCAAATTCAGCACGCTGCTTGTCGTTCATTATTGCGCTGACTAACACCATCGTATGTTGTGGGCTTAAAGACTGATTTGACAAGGGCTTCATCAAACCATCGATTTTTACAGATGGCACAGCACCTGCAGTAATAAACAAATCAGAACCGTCTTTACTCACCATCGTACGAAGCAAGTCGTGCATATATTTTATTGCTTTATCGCGATCCACGTAGACCACCTCTTTACTGAAATTAAATTAAATTTCCGTGATTGTTAAAACGACCACGACGAACACATAACTAAAAAAGATCTTTATTCGCTGCTTTTTTACGCGCTTCATCTTTACTAATAAGACCACGCGCCAATAATTCCTGCAGGTTTTGATCAAGTGTTTGCATGCCTATCGACTGCCCGGTTTGAATTGCAGAAAACATCTGTGCTATTTTGTTTTCACGAATAAGGTTTTTGATTGCCGAGGTACCAATCATAATCTCATGCGCAGCGATACGACCGCCGCCGATTTTCTTAAGTAATGTTTGAGATATAACTGAACGCAATGATTCAGATAACATTGAACGCACCATCTCTTTTTCTGCCGCCGGAAATACATCAACAATACGGTCGACTGTTTTAGCCGCCGAACTGGTATGTAGCGTACCGAATACCAAGTGCCCTGTTTCAGCAGCTGATAAGGCAAGACGAATAGTTTCAAGATCACGCATCTCACCAACCAATATCACGTCTGGGTCTTCACGCAAAGCTGAACGTAATGCCTCACTAAAACCTAAGGTATCACGATGCACTTCACGCTGATTAATCAGACACTTTTTACTTTCGTGGACAAATTCT
>JAESSQ010000013.1 GCA_016764035.1 Gammaproteobacteria bacterium | reverse complement strand
GATGAAAGCTGAATTCCACCACTCATAATTTTTAATCCCTACGTTTATTTTAAATTAGATAATCTACATATAATGGTGATAGTCTAAGCTATTTCAAGTCTAGCGAACAGAAAACATCATGTATAAAATATGTGTATATGTCCCTGAGAACTCTGTGGAAAATGTCAAACTAGCCATGTTTAATGCAGGTGCCGGGCGTATAGGAAATTATGGTAGTTGTTGTTGGCAGACTGATGGTATTGGACAGTTCTTACCGCTAGCAGGTAGCAATCCGACGGTTGGTACGGCAGACGAACTGAAGCATGTTTATGAAATCAAGATAGAAATGGTCTGCACCGATGCCTTAATCAAACCTGCCATTTTGGCATTAAAAGCGAGCCACCCTTATGAAGAACCGGCTTATGATGTATGGAAACTTGAAGATTTTTCGCAGATATAGTTTTTCTACTTGCCCTTAGCGAATCCAGCCTCGTTCACTGGCATTTAAAAAATCCACCATCAGCCGAACATTGTCATCTTGCTGGGCAATTTCCTCAACTTTCTCCAGAGCAACTTTATGTGAACAGCTAGACTTCACCAGTAATTTAAAAGCACTCTGTAACGACTTGATAGTCTCAGCAGTGAATCCACGTCGCTTCAAACCTTCTTTATTAATGCCGATAGCACGTGCGCGATTGCCGGCAACAGTGAAAAATGGCAGTACGTCACGATCGATGGCTGTAGAGAAACCGGTGAACGCATGTTCACCTATTCGCGTAAATTGATGCACGGTAGTATAACCACCTAGTATCGCATGATCACCAACAACAACATGGCCTGCGATAGCCGTAGCATTCGCTAAAATAGCATGATCCCCTACAACACAATCGTGGGCGACATGACTGCTGACCATAAATAAATTATCGTTACCAATACGGGTGACACCTCCTCCACCTGGCGTGCCACGATGAAGTGTTACGTATTCTCGTATGGTATTTCGGTCTCCAACAATAAGCTGGGTTGCTTCATCATTAAATTTAAGATCCTGTGGTTTCTCACCAACCGATGCGAACTGAAATATACGATTGTCCTGACCAATTATTGTCGGCCCATTAATCACTACATGAGAAGCAACAGTCGTACCAGAGCCAATTTCTACTTCAGCACCTATAACCGTAAAGGGCCCAATACTAACGTCATCAGCAATTTTTGCAGAAGCATCAACAATTGCCTGCGGATGTATCATTTATCGTTATCACTCTTCTTTTGGCGAAGCGGCACACAGTAGACTTGCGGCAGTACACAGCTCGCCATCAACCGTAGCTTCACAGGAAAACTTCCATATAATTTTTGAACGCCTTTCTATTTTAGCTTTTAAGACTAACTGATCACCAGGGACCACTTGACGCTTAAACCTTACGCCGTCAACACCAACTAACATATAAAGTACGTCACTACTGGGTTCTTCACTCATGGTTCGAAAACCTAATAAACCTGTTGCCTGTGCCAGTGCTTCGATGATTAAGACACCAGGCATGATAGCCTGCTCAGGAAAATGTCCCGTAAAATGCGGTTCATTTACAGAAACATTTTTTATTGCCGTTAAACTCTCACCAGGGACACACTCTAATACTCGATCAACAAGTAAAAAAGGGTACCTATGTGGTAAAAATTTTCGTATTTCTTCTATATACATTTCGCTCAAAACCGAACTCCTGCATTAAAAATATTATATTTATGGACAGCTATTTAATCACTACCCGGATTGCTTTTACAGACTTTGTTTTCTAACACTTTTAAACGTTTAGCCATATCATCTAAATGTTTTAAGCGGATTACGTTTTTCTTCCAGTTTTTTGTTCTGTCTAACAACATACTAGACGAATAAGAGCCCGATTCTTTGATTGAAGATGTGACAAAGGTTCTACCTGTTATTACGACATTATCTGTAATCTCAACATTATCGCGAATACCTACAGCACCACCAATTAAACAATTTTTACCAATTTTTGCAGAACCACCAATAGCCGCACAAGCAGATATGACCGTATTTTCTCCAATCTCAACATTATGCGCCACCTGTATTTGATTATCGAGCTTTACACCGTCATGAATAATCGTATCCAGCAACGCACCTCGATCTATCGTCGTGTTTGCACCAATGTCCACATTAGAACCGATAGTAACATTGCCTAACTGTGGAACTTTCAGATAACTGTCGCCATCTCGTACATAACCAAAGCCATCAGCACCGATAACCACGCCTGAATAGATGTTGCAGTTATGACCAATCTTCGACCCTTTGCCTACAGAAACATTGGGGTGGATATACACATTATTTTCTATCGCAACGTTTTCAGATATGACCACACCAGCGCTAATGACAACATTCTTACCCAACTTTACACCGGTACAAATAACAACGTTTTCGGCAATGCTCACAGAATCAGGAATTGTTACATCATCAGCTATGCATGCGGTTTTTAAAACGCCACTATGCGGATTTACCGTTGGATTCAACATGCTTGCCACTTTTGCAAAGGCAAGTCTAGGATTATCTGAAATCAATGCTGGTTTATTACATTTTGACAACCATTCTTCTTTGATAATAATAGCCGATGCTTTGGATAAGTTTATGGCATCTAAATATTTTGGATTGTAAACAAAAGCCAGCTGACCTTGTTCAGCATGATGTATATCGGCAACATTTTCAATCAAACAATCACTACCATTCATGCGACAGCCTGTACGTTCAGCTAACTGTGAAAGTTTAATTGCCATAGATAAAAGTTATTTCTTTTTGAACGCCGCTTTCATCTCGTCAAGAACCTTATCGGTAATATCAAGTTTCTTATCCGCAAATGCGACACCTTCACTCAGCACCAGGCTGTACTTGCCTTTCTTAGCAATGGTATCGATGATGCTTCTTACCTGTTGCTGTAAAACCGCCAGTTCCTGGTTTCTTACCGTCGCAACTTCCTGTGTTAACTGTGCTTCTTTTTGTTTTAATTTCTGAATCTTTATAATAATCTCTTTTTTTAGATTATTTAATTTCTCTTCAGTCATCACTAATTCATTACGTTTATAATTTTCCTGCATTTTAGTGATTTCTTTTTCCATAACTTTCAAACCATCACGTTTTGGACCAAAACGTTCAAGCATGGACGTATTAACGGCATCAACCTGTGGTGATTCAGTTAATATTCTTTCTACACTTACTACACCAATTTTCAAATCAGCAGCAACCACATTCGTTGCAAAACCTACAATAAATAAAATACATAACAATAATTTTTTCACTTAAAATTCTCCTTAAAAGAATGAACCAATACT